>JAITCX010000211.1 GCA_031282945.1 Elusimicrobiota bacterium | reverse complement strand
TCTACAAAACTTATTGCTGTTGTTGCAAAAGCTCCTCATTTATAACCAATTTATTGTTGTCCATATAACCTTTTAAAATTGAAGAAAACCATTCATTTAAAATTCTATTAACTTTAACTTGGCGGTATTCCTCAGGGGTAATTCTAGGATTAAATCTTTGAATATCAGCAAATTCTGATGGGCTGACCAAGACAGAAGGAACTAAAATCAATCTCAATTTGCCGCCTAGAATTTGTTTCTTTCTAATTGTTTCATAGTCTTTTGCTGTGATGTTCCAGCTGTTTAAGAAATTGTTGTAAGCAACGGGATCAAAAACATTATTGGTTAAAAATACAGGCGTATTTTCAATATCTGTCTTTAATTCTTCATCTGAAACAATTATACCATAGTTTTCAGCTTGCTCTGCAAAAATTTCTGTCTGGATAAGTTCCTCAAGAACTCTGCTTCTTATAAGCCTAAGATTGTCATCTGACAACTGCAAGTTTGGATTTTGCTGTTTGAGACTTTCAATAGCATTATTATAAAGAGAATTAAACAAACCAAGCGAAAACTTAGTTTTGTTTATTGTCAAAATAGCCTCTTTATTTTGATCCGCTGCTAAAGAAGTTCCAAAACCAACGACAAAAGTCCCTGCTAAAAATGCAAAAATCGTTACAATGAAAATTATACGCATGTGTTTTCTAAAAAAATTCATTCTGCTCGTCTCCTGTTTTAATTATCTATTTCACTACTTGAAATTTTTGAGGATCTGCCTTCAAAAACTGCTCCCTCAACAATAGTCAATAATTCTGTTTTAATATCGCCTTCTACATGAGCTTTTGGCAAAATTTCTATGGAGTCGGTGGCGTTTACATTACCTTTAAGTTTGCCGGCAGTCATAAAAACTATAGTATCTATGTCGCCTGTCACTTCTCCTTCCTCACCTATCATTACTCCCGAGGCCTTTATATTCCCAACAAACTTTCCGTCAATCCTTACAACTTTATCTGTTTTTAATTCTCCTGTAATTACAGCGCTAACGCCCACCAAGGTTTCAACGGCATCAAACAAACTTTTTGAATCTTTCTTAGACATTACTCAGCCTCCTGTTGTTGAGAGAAAAAATGATCTGTCAAATATGAATATGGATTTACTCGTTTTCCATTAAAGTGAACTTCGTAATGAACATGCGAACCAGTCGCCGTGCCTGTCGCCCCCATTGCGCCAACCGTTTGACCGCGTTTAACTTTGTTTCCCACTTGCACAGCGCGAGTTTGCAAATGAGCGTATGCGGTGCGATAATTATAACCGTGATCTACAACAACTATATTGCCGTATCCAGACTGCCAGCCCGAGAAAACTACTGTTCCATTTGCTGTCGCTACCACAGGGGTGCCGAGCGAATTTGCTATGTCTAAACCAGCATGGAAATCGGTAGACGCTCTAAAAAATGGATTACGCCTAAAGCCAAAACGAGAAGTGAGAATGCCCTGCGCAGGCCAACCGCGCGGAGTTGCTACAAATAATGCGCGTTGCTGCCTTATATGAGACACCACTTCAGAATAACTCTGCTGCATATATTGATATTGCACGCTTAAACGTTCCGTTTCCCTTGCTAAAGAACCATAATCTATATTATTAATGTTGCCGCCAGAAATAACCGTCAGCAATGCATTGGCTTGAGAAGGAGTAGGACCGCCTTCTCCAATAGACTCGTCCGTAAGGCTATTTTCTATAATAGATTTCTTTGTTTTTAACGCTAATAAAGAACGAATTTTTTCATCATTTTCCTGCGCTTTCTCAAGCATATTTCTGGTTTTTTCCATTTCATTTGCAAAAAATAAAACTCTAAACCCCATAACTTTATTGTCCGCTTTTGCCCGAACATAATCTATATGGCGGCTCGCCAAATACCCAGCCCACAGAGTCACGGAAGTCCACCCTACGGCAACCAAACATAAAAAGATTATTGAAATGCTAATCTTTTTGGGTTTTACATTTCCGTGGTGAATTACCATCAGTGTAATTTTCCGTGTTAATTCCTTCTTTATCCTCTGTATATTCATAGCTTTTCCATTTTACTATATTTCCTTTGCATTGTCAACTGCGTTGTCAACAACGGCATAACGTTTTAGCGCTTCGGCAATTTCTAACTTTCCACAACTTTTTAAGATAAAGACACAATACACGTTCCATAGTTAACGATGTCGGCTGATTTTTTATTTCATTTGACTTTTATACGCGCCCCTTCAAAACTGCGCATCCTACTCATTGTAATATAAAGGTAAAGGGGAACTTCATAGCCATCCCCCCTTTATTTTCACCTTATTATTTAACTTTAGTAAAATTGCGTTCTTATCCTCTCAAACTTTTAAGCCGTCTGCAATATAATTTCTTAAATTTGTTTAAACAAGTTTACCATTTCAATAGCGCACATTGCCGCTTCCGATCCTTTATTTCCAGCTTTTGTTCCGGCGCGCTCAATGGCCTGTTCAATATTTTCCGTTGTCAAAACGCCAAAAATTACAGGTCTATCCGTTTGCATAGAAACGCTTGCAACTCCCTTTGAAACTTCTGCGCTCACATAATCAAAATGGGGGGTGGCTCCTCGTATAACGCATCCCAAACATATTACAGCGTCAAAATTTTTAGTGAGAGCGACTCTCTTTGCCGCGCTTGCAATTTCATAGGCGCCCGGAACCCAAAACACTGAAATGTCATCCTCTTTTGTACCATGTCTTTTTAGCATATCGCAAGCGCCTTCCAGCAATTTATTTGTGATAAATTCATTAAACCTTGAAACCACAATTGCAAATTTGCTTCCATCAACTTGATAATTTCCACTAATAATTTTCATTTTTTCTCCTATATTTTCTTGAGCATATGCCCCATTTTTTCTTTCTTTGTTTTCATGTATTTTTCATTTGAACTTTTCGGCGCGATTTCCAATTCAGTTCTCTTTGAAACTTTAATTCCATATTTTTTCAAGCCCTCAATTTTTGCAGGATTATTTGTCATTAAATCTAAACTTTTAACTTTCAACAATTTAAAAATTTGGCTTGCAAAAAAATAATCCCGCAAATCTTTATCAAATCCAAGTTTAACATTTGCATCCACCGTATCATATCCCTTTTCTTGCAGCGCATAAGCTTTTATTTTATTGACAAGGCCGATCCCTCTGCCCTCCTGATGCAAATACAATAAAACCCCCTCGCCTTTTTGGTCTATCTTTTTTAAAGCTCCCCCTAACTGATCTCCGCAATCGCATCTTTGAGAATGAAAAATATCGCCCGTTTCACAGGAGGAATGAATCCTAGCTAAAACATTTTCTTTACCGCTAATATTACCTTTTATTATCGCTAGAGCATTTTCTTTTGTAATATTATTTTCAAAAACCGCTAATTTAAAAATTCCAAAATCCGTCGGGAAATTCACTTTCTGCACTTGGGTCACGACATTTTCATGCATCATACGATATGCAATCAACTGATCAATTTTTACAATTTCCATTTTATATTTCTTTGCAAATTTTTCCAGCTCATTTAATTTTGCCATGCCGCCGTCATCGCTCATTATCTCGCATATCACGCCTGCAGGATAAAGTCCTGCGAGTTTAGCGAGATCTACAGCCGCCTCGGTATGTCCAGCCCTCTCCAAAACTCCGCCGTCTCTTGCCCGCAAAGGAAAAATATGGCCGGGTCTTAAAAAGTCTTGAGGTTTGGATTTTTTGTCCACCAACTTTTGAATAGTTAAGGCTCTGTCATAAGCGGAAATTCCGGTGGTTGTATTAAATTTATAATCCACGCTAACCGTAAAACAACAACCCGTATTTTCTGTATTTTTTATCACCATATCATCTATTAGAAGTTCATCCAAACGTTTACTTTCTAATGGAGCGCACACCAAACCTCGCCCAAATTTCGTCATAAAATTTATGATTTCTGGAGTAACTTTTTGCGCCGCGCAAACCAAGTCTCCTTCATTTTCTCTTTTCTCATCATCTACAACAATAACCATTTTTCCAGCTTTAATATCCTGTATCGCTTTTTCTATACTCATAAAAAACCATTCTCCTTTAATGCTTTGTAAACTTTGGCATCTGCATTTTCTTTTACAATAAACTTCTCAACATACTTAGCCAGCACATCCGTTTCTATATTAACCAAATCTCCAACTTTTCTATATTTTAAAATTGTATTTTCATAGGTTTGCGGAATAATAAAAACTTCAAAAATATTGCCCGAAATATTTGCTATCGTTAAACTTATGCCGTCTATTGCAATGGATCCTTTATCAACTAAATATTTCGTTTCATCTATATAAAAACGCATAGCGTAAAATCTGTCCAACTTTTTTACGCTCTCAATTTTTGCCATAGCGTCAACATGGCCTGTAACAATATGGCCGCCAAGTTTTTTAGAAAGCGTTAAAGCGCTCTCCAGATTTACAAAACTTTGCGCCCGCAAAAAAGTCAAATTGGTGAGCCTATCCGTTTGAGGACTATAATCCGCGCTAAATCCCTCCCCCCCTACGATTGCCGCCGTCAAGCACACGCCGTTTACGGCGATGCTGTCGCCAATTTTTATATCGTTTAATTTTGTAGAAATAGAAATTTTTGAATCTGAAATGCTCTTTACCATACCGACATCTTCAATTATTCCAGTGAACATTTTTTCTCCGCTTTTGCTTTTATTAAAATATCGCCGCCAATTTTTGAAACTTTTATATCTTTAAATTTCACAGCTTCTTTAACTTTATCAGCTCCCAAGCCGCCCGCAACGCTGACTGCGTTTTTTCCTCCCAAAATTATCGGCGCGACAAAAAAGAAACATTCGTCTACCGCATGCGAAAAAAGAGCGCTATAAATTATTTCGCCGCCGCCTTCAATAAGAATCGTTTTAATATTTAGAAGGTTCAACTTTTTAATTATCACATTAAAATCCTTTTTTGCGGCGGCTTCATCTACAAAAACCAGATTTTTATTTATACCTTTATAATAATCTGGAATATTTTTTATTTTTTGAGAGCAGACAAAAAATGTCGGGATGGTCCCATCCAAGAGATGATAATTTTTTGGAAGACTCAAATCAAAATCCACAACAACTCTGGCTGGATTTCTCCCCGCGCCATGCGAACTTAAAATTGGATTATCTTTTAGAGCTGTATTTTTTCCAATTAATACAGCGTCAAAGTGGGAACGCATTTCATGCACCATCTTGCGAGATTTTAGAGATGAAATCCACTTAGAATCAAAAGTCTTTGTGGCAATTTTTCCATCCAAGCTCATTGCGACTTTTATGCAAACTTTAGGCTTTAATTTTAAATGCGCCAAAAAATCTTTCAATAAAAGTTTAGCTCTAGTTTTACAAAGTCCAGAAAAAACTTCAATGCCCGCGCTTTTAAGAGTCTCC
>JAITCX010000192.1 GCA_031282945.1 Elusimicrobiota bacterium | reverse complement strand
TAATTTTTACAAATAATAGCGCAGAAAATGTAGGCGGAGCTATTTATTTAGGGACGGGATCATCAATAACTTTTACGAATTCTGAAATTATTTTTAAAGATAATTCTGCAGACGATATTTATTTTTACAATAAAAACAGCAGTTTAATTTTTGCAGGCGATAATCTTTTACCATATGCAATAAAGAGCGGGGGCAATGAAAGCGGCCTGATTTTTAAAACAGGGGCGGGCGATTTAATTTTTGCAGATACCGAACCTTCAATAATGTTAAACACTTTCAATTTACAGGAAGGCGCAGTAAAGTTTAGAGCAAATATAAGCACATTTTCAAATTTAAATATAAGCGGCGGAGGCGTATTATCTTTATTAAATGAAGTTGCGGAAAGTTCATTTTATGTGACGGGAAATTTTAAATTAGAGGGCATTATAGAAATTGATGTGGATTTCAGCTCAGGAACGGCGGATTGGATTTGGGTGGGCGGAAAATTTAGCGCGGGCATTTCAGCGCTTTCTCTGCACTATGAGGGGGGCATTTCCAGACAGACAATAAAAGTTCTTACCTCTCCCAACGAATTTACTTATGGAGACATTGAGAATTTATGGGTAGAGGAAGGAATTTCTTTAGTAATAGACATAACAGATTTTGGTTGGGATTTGCTTTTATACAGCGGCGGCATTTGGAATGAACTGGTGCGCATATACAAAAAATCGGATTTTAACGAAACGATATTATTGCCAAAAAGCGTTGCCTCTCTTTCCGAGATCAGACCTTTGCCTTTTGGGATAACTCCGTCAACAGCTTTAGTTTTACACGGCAGGGGTTATGCTTTAGACGCCGCAGGGCAATATCATGATTTAGGTTTTAATTTAAAAAACTCCAGCATTACTTTTATAGATATTTCTTTTACAAATTTTACAAATGTACATTCTTTCGGCGGCGTTATGTCTATTACAAATTCCACAGCGCAATTTTTATCAAATTCAAATTTTTATAATAATAGCATCCGAGTGGAAGATAATCTTGGCGGCGGGGCGATAGGGGCGCAAAGCAGTTTTATAGAGTTTAAAGATATAAAATCCAATTTTGAAAATAATTTTAGCGCTAATGCGGGAGGCGCTTTTGCTCTATACGATTCAAAAATTATTTTTACAAATTCAAATATTGCATTTAATAATAATACAGCCGTAAGTTCGGGCGGAGTTTTTTATTTACAAAATTCTACAATCGTTTGGGCAAATGCAAATATTAATTTTAAAGGTAATTTAGCAGACGCCGTCTTAAATGACATTTATTTTGCAGACGCGCAAAGCGCCGTAATTTTTGCAGGAAACAATACTTTAGAAAACGGCATTCGCACAAGCGGAAATTTAGAAGCTCCAATTATAAAAACAGGCTCGGGCGAGGTTACATTTAAAGGAGAAGCTTCAACGATAGAAAATATATTTATTGTTGAAAGCGGGGCGCTAAATTTTAAATCTAGAGTTTCCAATATTTCAGTTTTAACAATGCAAAATGATACGAGAATTTCTTTAGAAAACAACTTGCCAAATTCCAAACTTTTTATAAGCACATTAACTTTAAATGCAGATTTAGTTTTAGACATAAATTTTGAACAATCGCAAAGCGACAAAATTTATGCAAGTTCCATTACAATTTTCACGGGCAATAACTTAACAATAAAAAATATAAATTCCTTTGAAATAATTTCAAATGAAGTTCCAATTATTATTGCGGATGATTTTTTTGGATTTAATCAAAATGGGATTGTCCAAAACAATGCCGAAAATATTTTTAATTACAATTCATCGCTTTACACTTTACGTTTTGACAATGATGCAAAAATTCTCTATATAAAAAATCTTGTTCCGCGCGATCAAGACGCCGCTCAAACAAACAATCAAAAAGAAATTGAAGACATTGTAAATGGAGACGGGCATTTAAAATATCCGCTGGCAAAAATGAATGCCCAGCAAAAACGTTTTGCATATGATAGTTTAAGCGGCGTTTTTTATGCAAATATTTTTAAAAGTCTTTTATATGAAAACAATGAATTTTTATTTGCGCAAATTTCCCAATATCCCGCTTACAGACAGTGGGCAAATATAAATTATTCAAATTTAGAATTTAGCAATTCCAAACAAACTTTAGGAAGTTTTAAATCGCAAGACATTGATTTAATTGTTGGCAAAGATTTATTTATAAATCGTATTTTGCGCATTGGCGTTTTTGCGGATGCCGAATTTAAAAATTTTAATCAAGCCCAAAACAGCGCAAATTTAATAGAAATCAATGCGGGCGTTTATGCTGGAATTACTATAGATCAATTTGACGCGGCATTTTTAGCAAGCCAAAAGTATGGAGAGGGCAAAGCCAAACGAAACATTGAATTGGGGACAACTTATAATCCTCAAAGCGATATTTTTGTGACAGGGTTTAATGCCGCTCTAAAATTAAAATATAATCTCAAATTGCTTTACACTAAAAATCCGCAAGCAAATTTATTTATGGGTCCATTTGTTTCATATGAGTTTAATCAAATAAATACAGCTCAAGTAAAAGAGGAAAACGGCGGGATAACAAATTTACATTTTGCCGCTCAGACATTAGAAAACAGCGCATTAAAAAGCGGTTTAGAATTTAGACGCCAAGGCGCTAAGTTAACATTATTTGCAAATATTTTTGCAGGTCAAAATTTGGGTTATGCGCAAAAAATTAGAGCGGAATTTATAGAAAATGAACAAAATTTTAAAATTGAAAGCGACGATGCAAATTTATTTTTTTATGGCGGGCAGGCGGGCGCAAATGTAGATTTATCTAAAGGATTGACAATTGGGGCGCAGTTTAATATCACGCAAAATAACAACTTGAAAATTTACAATGCAAATATAGGCATTGTTTACAGGGTGACAAAAAAATTATGGGTAGAAAGACCGCATCCGCCGTATTTAATAATGTTTGAAGATGACTCTGAGGAATTGACAAAAGAAAGCCGCTTAGAAATTATTAGTTTTGCAAAACAATTAGCGCTATCCAGACCAAAATTTAAAAAATTATCGCTTATTGTAAGGTTAAACGCTTCTAAGGATCCTGCGTCTATTGAAGCCAATAAATTGACGCTTGAGCGGGCAAACAGCGTTTTAAAACTTCTGCGCAAAAATTCTATTCCAAGAAACAAACTTACGCTTGTCACAAAGAAACTGACCACGCGAACCCGCTTGAGAGTGAGGATTGATTGGGACAATGAACAACCCGCCGAACAAGAGGAAGACTAGAGCGTTATTGCGATGCGATAATTTTTTGCGATTAGTTTTTTGCAAGCAAAATATGAGTGGGAGTTAAAAGCGGGTAGGAATAAAATAAAATTATTAAAAAAAATGATAATGTTAAAAATAAAAATGGGAAGCGCTATAAAAAGAATTTTGAGAGCATTATTTATTTATAGAAATTGCCAATTTTGCAAAACATTTTTTGAAGTCAAAAGTAAAAATTAAGCGTTTAGTAATTTTATGCAGACAAATGAAAAATAATAATGTTTAATTCCATTTAATCCCTCTGTAAACCCTCTATAACTTCTTTTAAAATGCTATGATAGATTACCTACAATCACTTTCAATTAATTAAATTATAGCTATAGTTATATGTATTTATTAAAACAATAAAGGCGGTATTTATGAACGAAAAGCAGGATATCAACAAACCATCCCTAGACACATTGAGGCATTCCGCATCGCATATTATGGCGGCTGCCGTAACAGAATTATTTCCAGAGACAAAAGTGGCTATCGGCCCGTCCATTGAAGAAGGTTTTTATTATGATTTTGATAGACCGACTCCATTTAGCATTGAAGATTTGGAAAAAATTGAATCCAAAATGAAAGAAATTATAAAAGCCAATTATCCTTTTATCCATTCCACCTTGCAAAAAATTCAAGCGATAGAAATGTTTAACAAAAAAGGCGAAAAATTTAAAGCTGAAATTGCCGAGGGCATTGACGATGAAAATGTCAATATTTATAAATGCGGAAATTTTGAAGATCTCTGCAGAGGCCCCCATGTAAAGAGCACAGGCCAAGTGAAATTTTTTAAGCTGCTTTCTGTGGCGGGAGCATATTGGCGGGGCGATTCTAAAAGAGAACAATTGCAAAGAATTTACGGAACAGCATTTTTTACAAAAGATGAACTGAAGGACTATCTAACAAAGTTAGAGGAAGCTAAGAAACGGGATCATAGAAAATTGGGAAAAGATTTAGATTTATTTAGCGTTCATGATGAAGTTGGGGGCGGTTTAGTTTTATGGCATCCCAAAGGCGCTTTACTATGCGATATTATTGAAAATTTTTGGAAAAAATTTCACCTTGATAATGGCTATGGACTTTTGAAAACTCCCCACATTGCAAGCCAAGAACTCTATGCAATAAGCGGCCACCTTGAAACTTATTCTGAGAATATGTATGCGTCTATGGAAATTGAGGGCAAGCCCTACCGCATAAAACCGATGAATTGTCCGGGTCATTTAATGGTTTATAAAACAAAAATGCATTCCTACAAAGAATTGCCTGTGAGGTATGCCGAGCTTGGAACTGTTTACAGATATGAGAAGTCGGGCGTTTTACATGGGCTTTTACGTGTAAGAGGGTTTACGCAAGACGATGGGCATGTAATTGTGAGTCCAGAAATGTTGGAAGAGGAAATGATTAGAATTTTTAATATGGCGATAGAGATGCTCAAAATTTTTGGATTTACGGATTTAGAAATTTATCTTGCCACAAGACCGAAAGAAAAATTTGTTGGTGAAATTGCCAAGTGGGATGAAGCGGAAAGATCCCTTGAAAATGCATTAAAGAAAACTGGATTTAAATATGCGATAGACGAGGGGGGCGGGGCTTTTTATGGACCTAAGATAGACATAAAAATTAAAGATTCTATTGGCAGGTCATGGCAATGTTCAACAATTCAATTTGATTTTAATTTACCTGAGCGTTTTGATATTTTTTATGTCAATGCCGAGGGAAAGAGGGCGAGGCCGTTTATGATACACCGCGCTCTTTTAGGTTCTATGGAAAGATTTATCGGCGTTTTGCTAGAAAATTATGCAGGGGACTTGCCTTTATGGATTTCGCCTGTGCAGGTTGTTATTGCAAACATCAATGATGAGCAGGAAGGTTATTGCAAAGACTTGCTTGAGAAATTTAAACGAGCGGGGATCAGGGCGGAATTAGACGACAGAAATGAAAAAATCGGACACAAAATAAGAGAAATTGTATTGCAAAAAATTCCATATATTGCTGTTGTAGGAAACAAAGAAATGGAATCGGATTCTGTTGCGATAAGGCAGCGCGGAAACAAAGATTTAGGGGCGATGAAAGTTGATGATTTCATCAAATTATTTGAGAGCAAAAATGTTGCAGGCATAAATGAATTATAAAATGTGACGGAAATTAATAGCCGATCTCTTTAGCTTTGACTTTGTCGTTGTCGTGTCTTTGTTGTTGTGTCTTTGACTTTGTCGTTGTCTTTGACTTTGTTGTTGTCTTTGACTTTGTCGTTGCGTTTTTGACTTTGTTGTTGTGTTTTTGACTTTGTTGTTGTCTCTTTGACTTTGTTGTTGTGTTTTTGACTTTGTTGTTGTCTCTTTGGCGTTGTTGTCGTTGTTGTTGTCGTGTCGTACCTTTTCCCGCGCTCTTTTTATTTTTTAGCCTAGCGTAAGCGGCAAAGCGCTTGGTCTTTACGAGAAATTTTTTTCGCCAAGAGGGCAAGGGAAACTGGAAGTTTCCTTTGCCCTCACCCAGGCGGGCGTGGCAGAACAGACTGCTGTCTGTCACGTTAAAAGTAGAGTCGGCGCGGGGGCGAAAAAAATTTTCGCATGGCGCGTGGCTAAAAAAATAAAAAGGAAGCGCAAAACAAAAATAAAGAAATGAGTTTAAAGGGCGTTACTTTTCTGTTTTTCTTTTAAAGAAAAGAGAATTAAGTTGTATGTGTCGTTAGTTTTTCTGTTTCTCTTTTTTCAAAAAAGAGAAAGCTATTTCAAAATCTTTATTACTTTTCTGTTTCTCTTTTAAAGAAAAAAGAATTAAGTTGCAAATGTCGTTAAAAGTTTTTGTTTCTTTTGTTAAAAGAAATAATTTCTAACTCTTTTTTATAAAAGAGTGTAAGGTGTCGTTAGTTTTTCTGTTTCTCTTTTTTCAAAAAGAGAAACATGTCTTGCCTTTAATTTTCTGTTTCTCTTTTTCAAAAGAGAAATAATTTCCTCTCTTTTTTATAAAAGAGAGACTCTATTTTCAATTGACAAGAAAAAAATATTGAGGTAAGATAAGAACATACGGGCGATAAATATTTCTTAATATGACCAGAGGTTTTGCAATGAAAAAAGATAATACGCGGCGTTACGTTTTTTATATATAAATGAAATGGCGGATGTTCTTATTAAATAAGAGCATCC
>JAITCX010000173.1 GCA_031282945.1 Elusimicrobiota bacterium | reverse complement strand
GGGTTCATCTCGCCGAGGCCTTTATATCTTTGAATTGTAGCGCCTTTATTTCCCAACTCTCTAATTGTTTCAAGCAGTTGCATGGTGGAATAGAGTTCATAAACTTCGCCGTTTTTTTCCTCGTTAATCAAACGGTAAACGCACGTCTTATGTTCTTGTCCATAATGTTCCAAATGCAAACCTTCTTTTGCAATTTTGTCCGCCAATTTATTTATGCTTACAAGTTCCCAAAGATCTTTATATTCCGGCAGCAGTTCCTCAACATCCATATCCTCAATAAAAGGCTGGCCTTGCGCTTGGGCGATTTCTTTTCTTTTTGCAAGCATTTGATTTTTAAATTCCTTCCAATCTTTATCTGAGTAAATAAACTTAACTTGACCCTGATCCACCACTTTATAAATCGGCATTTTTTCCTCATGGTCTTTATCTTTTTTAAATCTCAAAAAGTCGCCCCATGTAACGCCTTTTTTATTAATTTTCTTTACTAGGATTTCCAGCTCGCTCAAATTTGCGCAAAGGGCGCGCAGTTCTTTTTGCCCTAAAACTTTTATAGGTTTAGTATTTTCTATAAGTTCCAACTTCATATCATCCAAAGCTTGATTAAACAAAAATTTATCCAATTCCTCGTCTGAATCCAAGTACATTTCCTTTTTATTTTTTTTCACTTTATACAATGGAGGTTGCGCAATATAAACATAACCGCGTTCCAAAAGCTGAGGCATTTGTCTATAGAAAAATGTGAGCAGGAGCGTTCTAATATGCGCCCCGTCAACATCGGCATCCGTCATAATTATAACTTTATGATAGCGCGCTTTTTCTATATTAAAATCGCCCTCCTCTTTTCCAATGCCGGCGCCGATTGCAGTGATAAGCGTTTTTATTTCTTCGTTTGCAAGCATTTTAGTTATTCTAGCGCGTTCAACATTTAAAATTTTTCCGCGCAATGGGAGTATCGCCTGAAAAGTTCTATCGCGTCCCTGTTTTGCCGAACCGCCCGCTGAATCGCCTTCCACAATAAAGAGTTCCGCTTTTTGAGGATCGCGTTGCGAACAATCCGCCAGCTTTCCGGGCAAAGATCCAGAATCCAAAGCTCCTTTTCTGCGGGTCAATTCTCTTGCTTTTCTGGCGGCTTCTCTAGCTTGAGCGGCATTGATGGCTTTTTCCAAAATCTGTTTTGCAATTACGGGGTTCTCCTCTAAAAATGTGGTAAGCGCCTCGCCGACAATGGAAGCGGTTATGCCTTCCACCTCGCCGTTTCCCAGTTTAGTTTTTGTCTGACCTTCAAATTGCGGATTTGCAACTTTAACGCTTATAATTGCGCTCAATCCTTCGCGGACATCCTCGCCTGAAAGTTTCATATCTTTTGTATTTGCGATTTCATTTTTCTTAATATATTCATTGATGGAGCGCGTCAAAGCCGATCTAAAACCCGACAGATGCGTTCCGCCTTCAATGGTATTGATATTATTTACAAATGTAAAAATTTGTTCATTATAGGAATCATTATATTGCATTGCAACTTCAACCTGCACATCATCTTTTTGTTTTGCAAAATATATTGGTTCTTTATTTACAACATTTTTATTGGCGTTTAAATATTGGACGAAAGTTCTTATTCCGCCGTCATAATTAAAGATATGTTCTTTATCTATACGCTCGTCTGTAATGGTGATATTTGTGCCTGCATTTAAAAATGCAAGTTCGCGCAAACGGTTTGTCAAGGTATCAAAAGAATAGATCATAACTGTAAAAATTTCGCTATCTGGGTGAAATGTAATTTTTGTGCCGCGCTCGTCTGTCTTTCCCACAACCTTCACGGGTCCAAGCGGCACGCCGCGCGAGTATTGTTGTCTATAAATTTTACCGTCTCTATAGACTTCAACGTCAAACTTATCGCTCAAAGCATTGACGCATGAGACGCCCACGCCGTGCAATCCGCCTGAAACTTTATAAGAATTCTTATCAAACTTTCCGCCGGCATGAAGCTTTGTCAAAACGACTTCCAGCGCCGACATATTTGGAAATTTTGGATGGGGGTCAACTGGAATGCCGCGGCCGTCGTCTAAAACGGTTACGGAATTATCTACATGAATTGTCACCTCAATATTTTTACAAGCTCCCGCCAGAACTTCGTCTATAGAATTGTCAACTACTTCGTAGACGAGATGGTGCAGTCCCAAGGCGCCGGTTGATCCAATATACATAGCGGGTCTTTTTCTTACCGCCTCAAGACCCTCCAAAATTTGAATATTGGATGCGCCGTAGCTGTCTTTTTTGATTTGATCATTTGACATAAAACTCTCCTTTTATCTTTTGTAATAATTGTAAAATTAAATTTCTCTTTTATAAAAAAGAGCTGGAAATTATTTCTCTTTTGGCAAAAGAGAAACAGAAAACTAAAGGCAAAGCATTTTTCTCTTTTTGAAAAAAGAGAAACAGAAAAACTAACTTTACTCTTTTATCTCTTTTTCAAAGATATACATAAAATGATTTCTCTTTAACTTATTTCTTTATATTTTTTTGCGCTTCCTTTTTATTTTTTAGCCACGCGCCATGCGAAAATTTTTTTCGCCCCCGCGCCGACTCTACTATTAATGTGACAGACAGCAGTCTGTTCTGCCACGCCCGCCTGGGTGAGGGCGAGAGAAACTTCCAGTTTCCCTCGCCCTCTTGGCGAAAAAAATTTCTCGTAAAGACTAAGCGCTTTGCCGCTTACGCTAGGCTAAAAAATAAAAAGAGCGCCCGAGAGGGTACGGCACGGCAACGACAAAACAACAACGGCAGCCTCTGAGGCGCGTAAAATAATTTGACGAAAATTTTTTCTCATCTTTTGACCGTAGTAATATCCGTCTCAAAATTATTTTTAAACTATTTAATTCTCATTTCACCGTTTCAACTTTTTTAGCTTTTCCGTACACTCTATAATCAACCCTTTACTATTTTATCTTAGGTTTGTTTTGCGCCGCTTCCACTCTCCCCTCGCGCACGCCACTTATCTTTTTAAAAAAGAACAGAATAAAATTTTCCCCTTCATCTCTCACCAACAACTCCCGTCTCAAAATTATTTTTTAAGACTATTTAATTCTCATCCTATAGCTTCAACTTTTTTAGCTTTTCCATACAATTTATAATCAACCATTTACTGTTTTATCTGGGGCTGTTTGCGCCCAAACAACAGGGGCGCAAACCTTTTAAAAAATTCGCTCATTAATATTTAATTTTTTCCATACCCTGCAAAAATAATTTTTTAACTCAAAATAAAATTCAGCGCTATTTATAAGCGAATTTTTCAAAAGGGAGGGCGGCGAAGCCGCCCTCCCAGCCCCTCACGCTTTATTAAAATATCCGTAACGAAAAAACTTTCAAAATCTCTTACATTGACACACTAAACGCTAGCGTAAAGAATGGACGCGCAAATTTTTCCAAAGCTTAAGTCCTGTATTCTATTACAATACTTTTCATTTCTAATTTCAAACCGCCAAATTGCCATAATCATTATTTTTCCTACAAATTACTTCCTCTATTCTTTTAACAGACAGATTCAAATATTGTTTTTCTTTATCTATTTCAATAAACTTTCTATCATTTAATTGCGGCTACTGCTGTGGTAGAACTTCCCGTAAATGGATCCAAAATTACATCGCCCTTATTTGTGCTTGCCAAAACAATTCTCTTTAATAATTCCAATGGTTTTTGGGTTGGATGTTTGCCAAACTTTTTTTCGCTAGGTTTCGGCGTTCCAATTGCCCAAACGCTCCGCATTTGCATTCCTTCTTTTTTTAAAATATCGCCCTGCCAGTCGCCGTCTTTCATTTCTTTATAATTAAAAGTATGCTTGCCTTTTTTATTTTTTCTAGCCCAAATAAGCGTTTCATGACTTGCCGTAAAAAAACGGCAGCTCAAATTGGGAGCGGCATTTGGTTTAAACCATGCTATATCATTTAAAAAATGATAGCCGTTAATTTCCAAAGCTACGCCGCATTGATAAATTGAATGATATGTTCCGCTTATCCATATAGTTCCATTTTCTTTCAATACTCGTTTGCAAGCGGCAAGCCATTTAACATG
>JAITCX010000125.1 GCA_031282945.1 Elusimicrobiota bacterium | reverse complement strand
CTTATTAAAGGACAGGCAATAATTTTTACTGGAAAGTTTAAGTCCTTTGACATTTTCTGGATAATTTTTACCTGCTGAAAATCTTTTAATCCAAAATATGCTTTTGAAGCTTGCGAAATATTAAAAAGTTTTGCAACAACCGTGGCGACTCCTCTGAAATGATTTTTTCTAACCGCTCCGCACAAAATATTTTGCATTTCTAAAACTTCAATAAAAGTTTTATAGGAGTTATCAAACATATCTAAAACGCTTGGACAAAAGACATAATCAACATTTTGAGCTTTGCAAATTTTTAAGTCTTTGTCTAATGGGCGGGGATATTTTAAATAATCTTCATTTGGTTCAAACTGCGTGGGATTTACAAAAATGGAAACGAGGGTTTTATCATTTTCTTTAACTGATTTTTTTATTAGAGAAATATGACCTTCATGCAATGCGCCCATAGTCGGCACAAGTCCAATGCTTATATTTTTTTTTCGCAAAGGCAGCATTTCTTTTTGTAGAGCTACTGGTTTTTTTATTATTTTCATTTATATGTATTTTCCTCACTTGGAAATTTTCCAGCCCCGACTTCATCAATATAATCGTTTACAGCTTTTTCAATAATGGTTGAAAGGTTTGCATATCTTTTTACAAATTTTGGTTTAAAATCATCAAACATGCCGAGCATATCGTCAATAACTAAAACTTGGCCGTCGCAGAATTTTCCAGCTCCAATGCCGATAGTTACAATTGAAAGAGCTTGGCTAATTTCTTTGGCGGCAAGTTCTGGAATTGCCTCTAAAACAACGCTAAAAGCTCCGGCATCTTGGAGCATTTTTGCATCTTCAATTATTTTTTCTTTAGCGCTTTTATCTTTTGCCTGCACTTTAAAACCGCCAAATCTATTTACAGCTTGCGGGGTGAGTCCTAAGTGTCCCATAACAGGAATATTTGCTTTTACCAAAGCTTTCACTTGTTCTATGATTTCGCTTCCCCCCTCAACCTTAACAGCCTGCGCTCCGCTTTCTTTTATTATGCGTCCTGCATTTCTTAGAGCCTCTTTTACGCCGACTTCATAGGACATAAACGGCATATCGCAGACAAGTAAGCTTGGGGGATTTGCGCGTTTTACAGCTTGAGTGTGGTATATCATATTTTCAACGGTTACAGGCAAAGTATTTTCCATACCGAGCTTTACATTTGCCAAAGAATCCCCTACCAAAATTATATCTAAATCTGTTTTAGAAAGAACTTTTGCCATAGAATAATCATAACAAGTAAGCATTGAAATTTTTTTACCTTCAGCTTTTTTTTGAAGTATTTGATTTACTGTTTTTGACATTTTTTCTCCTTTAAAAAAAATTAAGCGTTTTAATCTTTTGATTTTTTAGCAATAATAATTTTTCATTTAAAATAGTTTTTATAGTTTTATTAGATTTTGGATAAATAAAATTTGGGGAAATTTCAGCCAGAGGAACAAGCGTAAAAAGTCGATTTAGAATTTCTTTATGAGGTATAATTAAATTTTTCGTTTTAATTTTTTCATTGCCAAAAAATAAAATATCTATATCTATATTTCTCTTTCCCCACCTAATAGTTTTTTTACGTCCCATTTCATGTTCTATATCTTTTATGAGTTTTAACAAATCAAAACAATTCAAACTTGTGAAAATTTCTATAACCATATTGTAAAATTTTTTTTGTTTCGGTCCAATGGGAGAAGTTTCATAAATAGATGAAATTTTTTCTATTTGCGCTTCATTAGAGCTTTCTAAAAAAGAAAGAGCTGCAAACAAATTTTCTTTTCTATTTCCAATATTTGAACCAAGCCCCAAAAAAACTTTTGTCATATATAATATTTTCCCTCTGGCATTTCAAAAGCATTTTTTATGATTTCAATTTTATCGCCGTCTTTTCCTTTAGAGATTGCCACAACATCAAAACGATAATTTTTGTCATAAGCATTATTTAATTTTATATATTCCATCGCAGTTTTAATAATTTTATTTTGTTTAGAAAAGGTGACGGCTTCTTGCGGCAGGCCGCACAAAGCGCTGTCTCTATATTTAACCTCAACAAAAACTATAGTATTTTCATGATTTGCAATGATATCAATTTCTCCATATTTTGTATAAAAGTTTGCGCCGACAATGGAGTATCCCGCTTTTTGTAAAGCTTTGGCGGCCTCTTGTTCTTTTGCAAAACCTTTTTGTCTGGATGTCTGCACAGAAAACTCCTTAATTTCTTTTTTAAAGAATAATCAAATTATTTCTCTTTTTAGAAAAAAGAGAAACAGAAAAAAATCTTTTTTTATTTATCCCTTTTATTTTCCCGCATTATCTTTTTATTATGCTAAAGGAAGAATTTTTTATTGCGCCTTAAAACTGCTTATTTGCAAATTAAATGACTTAAAATAATTTTTACTTTTTTAGAAATTCATATTGATAAACTTTCGGTTGAATTTTTTGCGTTAAAACCTCAATATCTTTTCGCAAAGCGGAAATCAAATTATTGTAAACCTCATTATTTGAGTTGCTATTCAGTTTCCCATTGTCATTACGTTTACAAAAAAATTCTTTGATATCATACAATGAGGCATTGACATTTGCATTGGGAATATCTTGAATTTGTTTGTGATAATATTTCCAAAGTTCAAGTCCAGAATTGAAAACAGCTTGAGCTTCAGCGCTCCATTTTGGGGGGGGGGGGGGGCGCGGGGGGGGGCCCCGGACCGGCGCGGGGGAAGGAGAGTATATGTAGTTGGGGTGTGG
>JAITCX010000110.1 GCA_031282945.1 Elusimicrobiota bacterium | reverse complement strand
TTCATAAAAAATTTTATCTGCAAAATTTTTGATTTTGCTAAAGATACTATCCCCCCTTTCTCATATTTCAAAATCTGTCTCCAAAATCTAATAAATAAACTTTCCTCTAAATTTTTCCTATTTATAAAATATATTAAAAATTTTTTCATTATTACTGCCGGCGCCGCCTGCATAGTTTTACTTTTTAGCGGCAATATTTACGCCGATGTAACTACTTGGGACGGTCTTGTGGATGAATTTCACAACGCCCCTCGTGATACTACAATTTCGCTTGATAGGAGTCTTACTGCCGGCACTAAGGAGTTTGGTTCGCCCAGTTATAGAGGAATAACGCTCAATGGTAAAAATTTCACATTAGATTCCAATAATATCGCTAACCTTAAATTTAGTATGAAAGGGCTCAATAGTAGCGCCGCTATAACATTTCAAGATATCACATTTAAAAATTTTCTTTCCACTGACGCAGACGGCGCCATGGGAAACGGCGGCGCCTCGTGGTTTGGAGAGCTTCTCAAGGTTACATTTTCAGGCAATATAACTTTTATCGCTAATACCGCCGCTAATGGCGGCGGGGGGCTTTACACTACTAGGGCTGACTCGCGGGTTTCCTTTACCGATTCCTCCACAACTTTTATATCCAATAGCGCAACTTACGGCGCCGCGCTTTATTCTTATCAGAATTCTGGACTTCATTTTACCAATTCCACTGCGGTTTTCATATCTAACAGTGCAGGTTATGGCGGCGCATATATGAGTGATAATGGAAAATTTTATGTTAATAATTCATTAATAAATTTTACCGCTAATAACGCAATTAGCGGCAGCGGCGGAGCATTTTATGATTACGGCGGTTCAGTTTTTTCTTTTACCAATTCCGTAATAAATTTTACTTCTAACACTGCGGCAGCGGCGGGCGGAGCAATGCGTATTTTTGACGGGTATAGTCCTTCTAATGTTTCTTTTACCAACTCCGTAATAAATTTTACTTCTAATACGGCGGGTACACTTGGCGGTGCGATTTATTCAAGAGCAAATATTTCTTTTACTAATTCAACCATAACTTTTAAAAATAATTTTGCAAATGGGATTTTAAATGATGTCCATATCAATGAGGCAGACCTCATTTTTTCAGGGGGAAATGTTTTATTAAATGGATTACGCAGCACTGGGACTGCTTTAACTACGCAAGTTAGAAAAACGGGGGCTGGAACTCTTTTGTTTTTAGGAGACGGTTCAAAAATTGCAAATACATTTAGTATAGAAAGCGGAACGGTAAATTTTAAAAGTTCTATTTCCAGCATTTCAATTTTAAATATCCAAAACAATACTACTTTATCATTACAAAATGAAAGCGCCGCAAGCGCACTTTATATTTCAGGCAATGTTAATTTAACAGGCGTTTTAGCTTTAGATATAAATGTCAACTCATCTGCCGCGGATACGCTTTATGTTGAAGGAACGTTTAGCGTAAATTCAGGTTCAATTTTAGACATAAATAGAATTGGAAGCGGTTGGTTAAGGGTCGGCGTTCCAATTATAAAATCTGCGAATGCCATAACTACTAAAAATAATTTAAGCGTCGGCGGCTATTTTAAACTTGATTTATCGGCTGACAACAAATCTATAATTTTGTCTGAGACTTCTCCTTGGAATGTTTTTGTAGCGGCTTTTGGCGGCGCCTCATCCAAGTCAATCATTTCTCTTTCTGTTTATACCAGCGCCGCCGACGATCCCAATTCTTTACCTATCGGTTTTTCAATGGGCAAAGAACTTACAATTGACGCCAAAAATAATTTTTTGGATTCCGGCCAAAAAAATAATTTAGGTTTTATTTTAAGGCAAACAAGCGCAACTTTTAAGGATATAACTTTCACCCGCTTTGCTAAAAATGTTGAAAATTCATCTGGGGCGGCAATTTTTGTTGAGTTATCCTCGCTTATATTTTCAGGCAATATTGTTTTTTCAAGCAATGTTCTCACCAATATAATGACGGGCGGCGGTGCGCTTTATCTAAAAGATTCGCAAATTATATTTTCTAACGCTTCGGTAAGTTTTAACAAAAATCAGGCGCAATCAGGCGCCGCAATTTATAACAATGCAAAGCTTGAGTTTTTAAATTCCATTGTAAATTTTACAAGCAATGCAGCCGTTGGAGACGGCGGGGCAATTTATATAGCGCAGTCCAAACAAACGGTTTTTACAAATTCTACAATAACATTTACAGGCAATTTAGCGCAGTCGTTTCCCAACGATATTTATTTAGAAGGCGATGAGTCGAAACTTATTTTTTCGGGAGATAATTTTTTGCCAAACGGCATAAGAGTTTCAGGCGCAGGTTTAGTAGAGAAGGCGGATAAAGGCGCGCTTGTTTTTGCGGGAGCTGGTTCCGTATTTTTAAGTTCTTTTACAATTTCAAACGGTTCTGTAAATTTCAAAAGCGCTATTTCTACCGTCTCAAATTTAAATGTTTTAGAGGGCGCAAGTTTATCTTTATCAAACGAATCTTCTACAAGCGGTTTTCATATTATAGAGGATTTTAATTTGGCGGGCGTTTTAGAAATAGATGTAGATTTTGCAAAAGGCGAGGGTGACAGGATTTGGGTGGGGGAGAATTTTAAGGTGGAAAATTCTACTTTAACAATAAATATTTTAGATTTTGAAACTTGGGCTGATCCTTTGATAATTTTGTCATGGCAAAATTTAATTGGGGATATTTCGGGTTTGCATTTATTGCAAGAAAATTTTTCTTTGAGCAGGCAGGGAGATGATTTGCTTTTATCAATTATTAATTCTAGCTGGAATTTATTTGTAAAAGAATTTCAAAAAAGCGGCATTGATGAGACGATTTTTTTAACTGAGGATGCAAACGCTCCCGCCGAGTATTTTCCTTTGCCGCTTGGCGAATCCGCAAGCGATAATTTTACAATTGCCGGCGGAGAATATATTTTAGATTCTGGCGGGATTAACGGTTTAGGTTTTATTTTAAACGGTTCAAGCCTTACATTTTTAAACATTGCATTTAAAAATTTTGAGATTGACAATACGGCCACCAATGCGCCAAACGGCGCTGTGATAAATGCGCAAAACTCAAATCTCACATTTTTAGGGACTATAATTTTTGCAAATAATAATGCGCAAAATTTCGGCGGGGCTGTTTTTGCCGCAGACTCTCACATTTCTTTCATTGCTTCGAGCGCGGCTTTCATAGAAAATAGGGCGGCCGCTTCAGGAGCGGCGTTTTATTTGGGGAGCGGCTCCTCAATAACTTTTTCAAATTCTACAATCACATTTAAAAATAATTTTGCAAATGGAAATTTAAACGATGTTTATTTTTATGATAATACATCCGCTCTTATTTTTTCAGAGGGCAATTTCTTTACAAACGGCATTCGCACCTCAGGAGATATTCAGGCGCAAATTATAAAAATGGGAGGAGCGGATCTTACTTTTGCAGGCGATCCGAGCATTATGTTAAACGCTTTTAATATTGTTGAGGGGCGGGTAATTTTTGAATCAAACATTTCAACAATTGGGTTTTTAAATGTTGAGGCGTCTGCAATGATTTCTCTGCAAAATAGTGTGGCAATTAGCTCTCTGTATATTACAGATGATTTTACTTTAAACGGTAAATTGGCAATTGACGTAGACTTTAAAAATTTAAGCGCCGATCAAATATTTTTAACTGACGATTTTATTGTGTCAAACTCCACTCTTTCCATAAATCTTTTAGATAGAGGTTCCAGCGGCACGATTACAATTATTAATATGTCGGCGCCTGCCGATATCTCCACATTTTACGCTCCTAAAGGTTATCTCTTAAGAATAGAAAGTAATAATATCGTCTTAAACGCTTTAGACGGGGCATGGAATGTTTTTGCAAAAGGTTTTCAAAACAATATGCAGGGCGCAACAATTTATTTAAGCGGAAACGCTTATGCGGTTGATGAAATATTGCCGCCCTTGATTTTGGGAAATAGCGATCAAGATGATATTGCAGTTGACGGGCGCGGATTTATTTTGGATGCGGGCGGCGGCTCTTTGGGTTTTAGTTTAGAGGATAGGACTGTTACATTAAAAAACATTTCGCTTATAAACTTTATTTCTGCCCAAAATGAGGGCGCCGCAATATCTTTAGAACGCTCAACTCTCATTTTTTCAAATTCAGCAATTGCATTTGAAAATAATTTTGCAGGCGGCGTTTTAAATGATGTTTATTTAAAAGACGTAGATAGCTCTATAATTTTTTCAGGCTCTATTATTTTAACAAACGGCATTCGCACATCTGGAGATATCGGCGCGCAAATTATAAAAAGCGGAACGGGCGATCTGCAATTTTTGGGGGAAGGTTCTAAAATTGAAAATACATTTCTTGTGGAAGCGGGTGCGCTAAATTTTAAGTCGGCTGTTTCAACTATTTCGGTTTTAACAATGCAAAAAAACTCTACGCTTTCTCTGGGAAATTCAACGCTGTTTATAAGTACATTATCATTAAATGCAAATTTAAAATTGGACATAGATTTTGAAAA
>JAITCX010000065.1 GCA_031282945.1 Elusimicrobiota bacterium | reverse complement strand
CCTATGCCGAGTTTCATGCGCCAAAAATCCTGCGTGTTTAAATGAGCTATAATAGATTTTATTCCATTATGCCCCCCCGACGAGCCCGACATTTTAATTTTATACTGGCCAAGCTCTATCGCAAAATCATCATAAAAAACAAAAATATTCTCAGCCGATATTTTGTAATAATGCATAAAAGAACTAAGCGGCGCGCCCGAATCATTCATAAAAGTCAAGGGCTTAAATAAATAAATTTTTGACTGGCTATTAAAATTAAAGACACAGACTTTTTCTCGGCCTGTGTCTTTAAAATTTAAATTTACGCTATTTGCAATTTTGTCTAAAACTTCAAACCCAAAATTGTGTCGGGTATGCTCATATTTTTGACCGGGATTTCCAAGCCCCACAAAAATTTTATCAGACATTTATTTCTTTTCGTTTGCCTGCGGCGCAGCTCCCCCAGCGGCCTCGCCTTCCTCTTTATCTTTCTTGCCTTTTGAAATAACTTCAGGTTCAGCCGAAGCTGTTTCCTCAGTGGGAGCTTCCTCAGCTGTTACATTTACAATATGCACAATCAAAGTCTGTGGATCTTGCAAATACTGCACATCTTTAATTTGCGGCAGCCGCTCTATCGTTACGGCATCTCCAATTAAAAGCGGACTGACATCAATTGTAATGCTTTGAGGAATGTTTGTCGGCAAACATGCAACCTTAACTTCACGCACAATAAATTCCATAACGCCGCCAAAATTTTTCACACCGCTTGCAACGCCCTCTATTTGAATAGGAATAGAAACTTCAATTGTCTCTGTAAGCGAAACATACTGAAAATCAATGTGAATCGGCTGTTGGCTAATGATATCGCGCGAAATCTCTTTAATAAGCGCAGATTTTTTGCCGCTTTTAAAATCCAACATAATTAAGGCATTGGCTCCCTTTGTTTCAATAATAGACAAAATGCGTTTGGTATTTACAAATAAAAGTTCAGGCTTTAAATCTTTTCCATAAAATACCGCAGGCACATTACCCGCCTTTCTCTCTTTAGCTAAACCGCCTTTTGATAAAACTTCGCGCGGCCTAACATCCAACAAAATTTCTTCCATGATTCCTCCGTATATTTTTTTATTTTAAACAAACAAAGCGCTTATAGATTTATTGTTTGATATTCTCATAATCGCCTCCGCTAAAAGCGAAGCGGCGCTTAAAACCACAAATTTATGCAAATCCTGCCCGTCAGCTATAAGCGGAATAGAATCCGTAATAATTATTTGTTCTATGCAGGATTCATTTATTTTCTGTTTTGCATCGCCTGAAAAAATGCCATGAGATGCAACCGCCAAAATTTTTTTTGCGCCTTTTTCCTTTAGAGCTGTCGCAACTTTTATTAATGTCCCCGCAGTGTCAACTATATCGTCTAAAATTATACAGTCCCTGTCTTGCACTTGCCCGATAATATTCATTATGGCCGCCTCGTTTGGACGCGGCCTCCTCTTGTCAACTATCACCAGCTCGCAATCCAAATGTTTTGCAAAAGCGCGGGCGCGTTCCACCCCCCCTGCATCAGGAGAGACAACCACAGTATTGGGCGTTTTTTGTTTGCGCAAATAACTAAGTAAAACGGGAGAGGCATATAAATGATCCACGCAAATATTAAAAAACCCTTGAATTTGGGCGGCATGCAAGTCCAATGTTAAAAGCCTCGTTATGCCGGCAGTGGCCAGCAAATCAGCCACAAGACGCGCCGTTATCGGCACGCGCGGCTCAGCTTTTCTGTCTTGCCTGCTATAACCATAATAAGGAACGACTGCAATTATATTTTTAGCGGAAGCTCTTTTTAATGCATCGGTTATAATTAAAAGTTCCATTAAATTTTCATTTACAGGCGGACTGGTGGGCTGCACAATATAACAATCAGCTCCCCTCACATTGTCTAAAATTTTTACTTGAATTTCACCATCTTTAAAACGTCCAACCCTTGCATTGCATAAATCCACGCCCAGTTTAGCGCAAATTCCTTGCGCAAGTTTTGGATTTGCATTTCCTGAAAGAATCTTTAAGTTCATAAATATCCCTTACTTACTTATTTTTCTCGCTATGGCGCGTTGACGGCTGCGCGCAATGGCAAGATCTCCTGCTTTAACGTCAGCGGTAATTGTTGACCCCGCCGCAATTAAAACATCTTCATGAATTTTTATAGGAGCGACAAAATTTACATTTGAACCTATAAAAGAATTATCGCCTATAATTGTTTTATGTTTTTTAGAACCGTCATAATTACAGGTGATCGTTCCCGCTCCAATATTTACATTTTTTCCAATCTCTGCATCTCCAATATAAGATAAATGGTTTACCTTAGAATTTTCATTTATAACAGATTTTTTTACTTCGCTAAAATTTCCAACCTTCACATTTTCACCCAAAACCGTCTGCGGCCTCAAATGCGAAAAAGGCCCTATCTGCACGCCCCGCTCTATTTGCGCCCCATCAACATAAGAATACTTTATGATAACATCGTCTGCAATTTTAGAATTTTTTATAAAACATGATCCCATCAGTTGACAATTTTTACCAATGCTCACATTTGAGGAGACAAAAACTTGAGGATAAATTATTGTGTCTTGACCTATTTTTGCGTCCCAGCTAATATAGACATTTTTTGGATCTATTATTTTTACGCCGCTATTAAAAAGCTCTTGGATTTTTTCATTTTGCGCAATAGCTTCCATTTGCGCAAGCTGAGCCATATCGTTTACGCCTAAAATTTGTTTATCGTCTGAAATTGTAAAAAGCCCGGCGCGCAAACCCATATCTTTTAATATTGCAAGCGTGTCGGTTATATAATATTCATTTTTTGCATTGTTGGGCTTAACTTTGCTAAGAGCCGTCCAAATATTTTTATCAAAACAATATATCCCTGAGTTTATCTCGTCTATTTTTTGCTCATCAGGCGAGGCGTCTTTTTGCTCAACAATTTTTATAATCTCATTATTATTTTGCACTATTCTGCCGTATCCAAAAGGATTGGCAACTTTTGCGCCAAGTACAGTTATGGAATTAGAATCTTTTTCATGTTGATCTAAAAGCGATTTTAACGTTTGCGTTTTTATCAAAGGCACATCCCCGCTTAAAACAACAATATCGCCCCCATAATCAATAAAAAGATCTCGGGCGCTCTCTAAAGCATTGGCGGATCCCAATTGCTCCTTTTGATGCGCAAAACTGATATTGGCAATACCCGCCAAAGCGCTCTCTACAAGCTCAGCTTTATGACCCACCACAATTACAATTTTATCGGGGTTTAATGGACTAATAGCGTCTATCACCCATTTTATAAGGGGCTTGCCCGAAATTTCTTGTAAAACTTTTGGTTTTGAGGATTTCATTCTGGATCCAGCGCCTGCCGCCAGAATTACTGCGGAGAATTTGTTCATTTGTTTTCCTAAAACTTAAATTTTATAGCTACATAGAATTATAATTATACATTTTTTTGACGCTCTAACAAAAAAGCGCGCCGCCCGCGCGCTTTAAAGAAAAAAATTTTGACTTAAAGCCGCAAAAAAAGTAAAATCACAAAATTGCATTTGCTGCAATTTATTTGCTTAACGGCGGCGTAGCTCAGAGGTAGAGCAGAGGACTCATAAGCCTTTGGTCGTAGGTTCAACTCCTACCGCCGCCAAATCATACTCCCCTCTCCACCCACAAAATACAAAATTTTATCTCAATATTTAGTTTTGCGGTTTCCCTTTTTAAAAAGAGAAACCGCTTTTTATATTATAAATCTAGTGCGTAAAGCCCTGTTTCTTGCCCGCCGGTTGTTTCTCATTTACCACATGCGCATGATTTAATTCGTTTATAGCTTCTTTAAAATCCTCCGCAAATTCATATGCCATGTTCATCCCAAAATCCGCCCTCACAACATAACGTTGAATAATGACGTCTTCCAAATTTTTCGGCAATGGATAAGCGGGAACCTGCCAGCCTTTCATCTGCAGACGATCCGCTAAATCATAAAGCGTCCATTTCACATCGGGATTTTCTTTCAATTTATAACACACAATCGGCAGTCTGCTTCCGTCATTATAAATCTCAAAATAGCCAATGTCTTTGACATTCTGCGCCAAAAATACCGCAACGTCGTGCGTACGCTTGTGAACTTCTTTATAGCCGTCATAACCATAACGCAAAAAATTGTAATACTGCGCTATTATTTGGCTTGCGCTGCGGGAAAAATTTATCGCCATAGTCGGTATCTCGCCGCCTAAATAGCTGACCTTAAATATTAATTCTTTGGGCAAATACTGCTCGTCTTTCCAAACGATCCAGCCAATCCCGGGATAAACTAAACCGTATTTATGACCCGAGGAATTGATTGAGACAACATTTTCCAATCTAAAATCCCACTTTAAATTCGGCTCCATAAACGGCGTATAAAATCCCCCCGAGGCCGCATCCACATGAATTGGAACGCTGACTTTGGCGGTCTTATTATAAACTTTCAACTTCTTATCCAAAGCTTCTATATCGTCATACTGCCCGCTATATGTAATGCCCATAATGCCGACAATTCCAATTGTATAATCGTCAACCAAAAGCATCGCCTCATCGGGATTCATATTCATATTGTCGGGATCCATTTTAACGGTGCGCATTTCCACATCCCAATAGACGCAAAACTTTTCCCAACAAACTTGATAGCCTGATGAGATTATCAAATTGGGTTTATGCGCAGTGATGTCTATACCGGCGGCTTTTGCCCGGGCGCGCCACCGAAATTTCATCGCCATACCGCCCAACATACAAGCCTCGCTGCTGCCCACAGTTGAAGCGCCCAGATAATTTGAATCAGACGGCACATTCCAGAGATCCGCAATAATATTGACGCAGCGGTTTTCAAGTTCCGCCGTGCGGGGATATTCGCTTTTGTCTATGGCATTTTTTTGCAGGGTCTCAGCCATCAATTTTACAGCTTCATCCTCCATATAAGTTTGACAGAAAGTCGCAAGGTTCTGCCGAGCTACGCCCTCGTCTAAAAGCTCGTCTTTTACAAGACGCGATGCAATGCGCGGTTCAATCGGCGATTGATTGAGTTTATATTTGGGTATGTCGCGGTCTGACGGGAGAGAACCAAATATCGGGGTTAAAAAATTCTGTTTGCTTTTGTCGTTTTTTCCGTATAACATTTTATGCCTCCATTTTTGTAAATATGCTTCTTACTTATTGTCTTTATCTGCATCGCGGTCAATGGAATGTTCCCCTCTTGCCCACAAATGCGTAAAGCGGTTCTGCTGCCAATGCGCAAGATGTTTATGCTGATAATTTGGATTGGAATGCTTCTTGCCGTAAACTTCATATATTACTATAGGTATAAATAGAGTAATTATAAAACTTACGCTAAGTATAATTTCGTATACAAAATCTTTGCTCTGCGAAATTGCAGAAGGCGGAAAAAAACTAATGCCTAATGCAAATAAAGAAATTATCAAGCCCGATACTGCAAATATATATTTGCCGGCAACGCCGCCCGGCACCTGATAAGTTCTGTTTAATTCAGGATGCTTGGCAAGTTTGAGATATGCGCTAAACATAAGCAAATACCCAGCCAAATAAATGACAACGGTAAGCGATATGGCGATGAGAAAAGAGAGATTGCTGCCGCCGCCGCCAAAAGTGAGAATAGCCGCCCAAACGGTAACCACCAAGCCTTGCGCCAACACTAAATGCGTGGGGACATTGTTTTTATTTACATGCGTAAAATATTTGGGCAGCAGGCCTTTTTGCGCCGCTGCAAATATTCCGCGCGACGGGCCGATCACCCAACTTGAAACTTCCGCTATCACCCCCAGCGTCAACATAAGCGCAATAATTTTTACAAGCCAGCCCAAATTGTTGTCAAAGTGAAATATCAATGCTTGAAATGTCTGCACCACGCCGCCTGATAAATTTAACTCGCTCAATGGAATGACCGCCGCCACTGACAAGCCGCCCACTGTGTTTAGGACTATCGCTAAAACTACGAGGATAATCATGCACAGAGGATAGTTTCGTTTTGGATTTTGCAGTTCATTGATATGGGAAGCGCTGGCTTCTACGCCCATATAGGCGAGGATAAATGAAACAAAAATAACAAGCGTGGAAATTTTGGAAAAATCAGGAATGAAGGATTTTGCGGAAATGTCTATTGCTATTGGGTTGCCGCCGGCTAAATAGGCAATGCCTAAAACAAAAAGCGTTGCGGCAGGTAAAACTATACCTATAATAAAACCGAATTTGCTGAGCTTTGCGGTAAAAGAGGAACCGCCGAACTGCGAAAGCGTTATCAACCAAAATATCACCAATACGCCGAGAAATTTGATGAGAGGATCGCTGTTTAAAGGAGGATAATTTATTACATAAGAGAGCGCCCCGAGAATAAAATATATCATCGTTACAAAACCAACGGTGATTTGAAACCACTGAAAAAATATGGCGGCAAAACCTAGACGTTCCCCCAACATATTTGAAACCCAAGAAAAAATTCCGCCTTCCTGCCACCCGTCAACTGTCGCCATTTCGGCGGCGCACAAAGCTACCGGCAAAAACCACAAAAAACCGCCGAGCAGCAAATAAAATACCAAATGAAAACCGCTGGCCGCAAAGACGGGATACTCGTAAACTGTCATAACCATACTTGCAGTCATTGCAAAAAATCCAAATAATGTGAGCGATTTTACAACATTGCTTTTAGAAATATTTTTGATTTCAGGCATATACTCCTCCCCTTTTGACATTTGTAAAGCGCGGCGCTAATTTTATTTAGCGCCATTTTAATTTAAACGTGCAAAAGAGAATATTTATTTGCATTATTAAGTTTTTTAGGGGGGCATTGAGAAACTTTGTTTCTCAATGCCCCCCTCCCACAAAAAAAGCTAAATCCTTTAGAGTTTTACTAGAGCTAGAAAACTTATGAAAAAACCAAGCGTAACTTTTTTATTTTCCCCTCTGCAATACTAGCGCGCCGTCAATTAATCTTTATCCTTGCGGCGTAAATTAAGGGCTTATAAAGCAGAATGTTTTTTATTTTTGGAAAGGTTAGTTTGAATTTTTAGGATTTAGAAATATGCAGGAAATATAAAAACTTTAGACGCCAAAAGCTCTTAATGTGCAAATTTATGAGGGGCGCGTAAATTTACTTTGACACGTTTTATATTTTTTTAAATGAAAATGCGCTATATTTTAGACCTGTGAAAAATTTGCCATCCTCTCTTTAAGAAAAATAGCTACAGTCATTCTATTAACTCCCAAAATGCGTCCTATTGCGCTTTTGGAAATATGCTTGTCTAAGAGGCTTTGAATTTCTTGTTCACGCCCTGAGAGTTTTACATGGCGGGATTTTCTGCCATGCGGTCTGCCCAAAACAACGCCCTGCATGCGTTTGCGGGCGAGAGCTTCTTTTGTCCTCTTCCTAATATCTTAAAAGATTCTCTTGAGAGGGTGATACGCGGATCGCTTGAACTCTCATGTTTAAATTCATAAATGCCGACTTTAACATTTTCCTCAAGCGCGCATTCTCCCAACTTAA
>JAITCX010000053.1 GCA_031282945.1 Elusimicrobiota bacterium | reverse complement strand
GCATTTACAGGCTTTGCATTTTCAACTAATGCCTTTAAAATTTTCACTTTAAAAGGCGAGTTCACCTCATTCATAACTTTCATCGCTTCAATTATGCAAATGGTCTTTCCAACCTCAACCACATCGCCCTCATTTACAAAAGCGGGAGTCGTGGGCGAAGCCGCTCTATAAAAAATCCCCGTAATCGGCGACTTGATAGTCGGACTCGCCGTAGGCGCCGCTTGAACAGCGGCTGACGCTTGAGTCTGCGCCGCCGCTATGCTTGATCCGCCCTCTCCGCCTGAACTTTCCGCCGAACCGCTATCCAAATTCTGCGCATTTTGCTGGAGAACTTTTGGCATTTTATTTGCCGAACTAGGCCGCTTGATGCTAACGCTGTATTCTTTTAAATCAACGTCTAGCTCCTCCAGCCCTTCCGAAACCATAATGTCATAAAGCGCTTTCACCCTTTCTTTAATTTCATTATTCTTAGCCATATTTGCCTCTTATGATTTTTTTTGCGCTGCCTTCATGCTCAAATCCAGCCTGCCCTGCTCGTCAATTTTTAAAAGCTTAACCATAACTTCATCGCCTTCTTTTAAAACATCCTCGACTTTTGCAACTCTTTTGTCAGAAATTTGCGAGATATGAATCAACCCTTCTTTTCCTGGCAATATCTCTGCAAAAGCTCCAAAATTCATAAGTTTTACAATTTTTGCTTTATATATTTTGTTTACTTCAGGCTCAGCCATAAAAACTTTAACTTCCTCAAGCGCATCCTCCACGCCTTTGGCGTTTAACCCTGAAATAAAAACTTTTCCCGTCTCGTCTATATCAATTTTAACTTCATTTTCCTCTTGAATTTTCTTTATGTTTTTACCGCCGGGGCCGATCAACTCGCCAATTTTTTTAACGGGAATCATAAACACTTCCATGCGCGGCGCAAACTCGGAAAGCCTTGCCTTTGGAGCCGCCAAAACTAAATCCATTTGATCCAAAATAAAAAAGCGGCCGCGTCTTGCTTGATCCAAAGCTTGAGCTAAAATCTCCGTAGTAAGACCCGTGGTTTTTATGTCCATTTGCAAAGCGGTGATTCCATTTCTCGTGCCTGCAACTTTAAAGTCCATATCGCCCAGATGATCTTCCATCCCCATGATATCAGACAAAATAACATAATTGCCGCCCTCTTGGATTAACCCCATTGCAATGCCCGCCACCGCCGATTTCACTGGAACGCCCGCATCAAAAAGCGCCAAAGACCCGCCGCAAACGGAAGCCATTGAGGACGAACCGTTTGACTCTAAAATATCCGATACTATTCTTATTGTATAGCCGAAATCCTCTTCTTTAGGCAAAACATAACGCAAAGCGCGTCTTGCCAAATTGCCATGACCGATTTCTCTGCGGCTTGTTCCCCTATCTCCGCGCGCTTCGCCTGTCGCAAAACCCGGAAAATTATAGTGGAGCAAAAATCTCTCTTTGTATTCGCCGCCCATTTCATCCATTGTCTGCATATCCGCCGGCGCGCCCAACGTTACGGTTGCCAAAGCTTGAGTTTGGCCTCTTGTGAAAAGAGCCGAGCCATGCACCCGCGGCAAAACATCTATCTCGCAAGTTATTTGGCGAATCTCCTCAACCGTGCGGCCGTCTGTTCTAATTTTTTTGCTTAATACTAGCTCGCGCGCTTTTTCATAATATATGCCTTCCAAAATATCGTCTATAGCGGCCTCTTGATCAGGATACTTTTGAGCAAGTTTCGCTTGAATTTCTTTTTTGAAACAATCCCAAAAATTTTCGCGTTCCTCTTTATCTTTTATGGTTACGCCATGCTCCGCTTTAGGCGCCGCTTCAGCCTCAATTTCAGCTTTCATCTCGGCATTATAATCAGGCGCAGGCACAACGATTTTTTCTTTGCTTGGAAATTCCTGCTCTATAGCGCAGATAGCCGCAACATTTTGTTTTGCAAGGTTCAAAGCTTCAAGCATTTTAGATTCTGAGAGTTCATTTGCCCCTGCTTCAACCATTGTCAAAGCGTCTTTTGTTCCGCTGACAATCAAATCCAAATCGCTGATTTTCTGTTCGTCTTTTGTTGGATTGACAATAAAATTACCGTCCACAAGTCCAATGCGCACGCCTGCTATGGGCGTAGTAAAAGGGAGGTTGGATATCCAAAGCGCAACAGACACGCCCAAAAGCGCAGCCATTTCCGTATCGTTTTGGCCGTCATAGGCAAGCGCCCAAACTGCAATTAATGTGTCGTTTCTCCAATATTCTGGGAAAAGCGGGCGGATGCTTCTGTCTATCAACCGGCTGACCAAAATTTCATTGTCGCGTGGTTTAGCTTCACGTTTAAAAAAACCGCCCGGGATTTTTCCAGCGGCATACATTTTCTCACGATAATCTACGGTCAAGGGCATAAAATCTATACCCTCTTTAGGTTCCTTGCCTGCAACCACGGCCGCTAAAATCTCGGTGCCCCCGATTCTAACCGTACAAGACCCGTTTGCCTGTTTTGCTAATTTTCCCGACTCAACAATAAATTTTTTTCCTGCAACTTCTATTTCTTTTTTAAAATACTCCATTTGATTTTCTCCTTTAGTAACCCACAATAGCAACCCAAAAATTACCAAAAGATCCAAAGAAATGCCTTACTGAAATTTGCATTTCAGGCATCTCACTGCATCCTTTGGATGATTTTTGGGGAATTGTTTAGGGGGGTATTGTTTTATGCTTACATCAAGCATTTAAAATATTACTTCCTTAAATTTAATTTTTGAATAAGGGCGCCGTATGCGCTCTTATCATGTTTTTTTAGATAGTCTAATAACCGTTTTCTTTGACCAATCAACTTTAAAAAGCCGACTCTTGATGCAAAATCCTTAGGGAATTTTTGAAAATGTTCGGAAAGGTATTTAATCCTTGTAGTAAGGAGGGCCACCTGAACCTCGGGCGATCCCGTATCCGTCTCATGCTTTCTAAATTGATCTACAACTGCCTTTTTCTCAAATGACATCTAATGATTCTCCTTTTAATAATATGTGAGATAGCTAAAGCTATCTCGTTTGAGTTTAACAAATTGTCTATGTAATTGTAAAATCAAAACTCTTTTATAAAAAATAGTTTGAGCTTATTTCTTTTACTAAAAGAAACAAAACCAACTACAAGACATGTTTCTCTTTTGAAAAAGAGAAACAGAAAACTAACGGCGACTTAACGCTTAACTCTCTTTTGGGAAAGAGAAACGGAAATCTAACGACACTTAAAACTTAATTCATTCCTTAGGAAAGAAAGATAAAAATCTAACAACACTTAAAACTTAATTTCCTCTTTGCAAAAAAGAGACAGCAATTTCTTTTACCAAAAGAAACAAAAAAACGAAACTTGCAACTTGCTTCTATTTTCTGTAAAAGAAAAACAGAAAATTAACGGCGCTTAAAAGTTTATTCTCTCTTTGGAAAAGAGAGACCGAAATTCCTTTTACAAAAGAAACAAAAAACAACACTTGTAGCTTATTTCTCTTTTCTATAAAAGAGAAGCAGAAAAGTAACACTATTTAAACTTATTTATTATTTGTTTTTTTGCGCTGCCTTTTGATTACAGAAAGGCTTAAAGACCATTTTTAAGAATTCATTTCTTTCTCAGTGAAAGTTCATAACTTCTTTTCTCTTTATCAAACTCTTTATATTTTTTTTGCGCTCATTTTTTATTTTTTAGCCACGCGCCATGCGAAAATTTTTTTCGCCCCCGCGCCGACTCTTCTCTTGACGTGACAGACAACAGTCTGTACTGTCACGCCCGCCTGGGTGAGGGCAAAGGAAACTTCCAAGTTTCCTTGCCCTCTTGGCGAAAAAAATTTCTCGCATAGACAGGCGCTTTGCCGCTTACGCTAGGCTAAAAAATAAAAAGAGCGCGGGAGATA
>JAITCX010000201.1 GCA_031282945.1 Elusimicrobiota bacterium | reverse complement strand
GTTTCCTGCGCTTCCTCGCTAATTTTTTGAACTAGCGCCGCCGCATCCCTTTTAGCTTCATCCTCCATATTTTTTATAAGCATATTTTTAGCTTCTTCTTTAGTGAGATTGGAGAGCTTTTCAAGGGCTTCAATTTGCGCCGCCTTCACTTTTTCAATTTCTGCAAATTTCAACTGCAATTTTTGTTCTTTGGATATAAAATCCCGTTCGCGCGATATAAAAAGACTTTCCCGTTTTTCAAGCGAATCAACTTTTCTGTCAAGATGCTCTTCCCTCTGATTTAACCGATTTTCCAAATTTTGCACAGCATGTTTTCTCTCTCTCATTTCCTGCTCAAAAGCGCGCTTTTGGATGTCCGCTGAAGTTTTTGCTTCAAGCAAAGCTTCTTTCAGTTTAGATGCTGCTTTCACCTCTGCATCTTTTACTATTTTTTCAGACAATTGCTCAGCGGATTTTATGCTCAATTTTCCAAATAGAAACCTCAAAATATATCCGCATGCAAAAGCAATCAATGCCGTCAGAATAATAATTAATATAGTCATACATCGCCCCTTTTAAAATTTATTTGTCCGTCACTACCTCCGACACGGCTATATCAAAAATATCATTATGGATCTCATTGACAATTTGAAAATCGTAGGCAAGTCCAATAGCCGCGCCTTTAAAATTTTTAAGCCATCTATCATAAAAACCTTTTCCATACCCCAACCGAAACCCTCTTTTATCAAAGGCAATTGCGGGAACAAAAACTAAATCAATATCGGCTTTTTCCACAATCTGCGCTCTCTCTAAACATGGCTGCCTAATTCCAAAAACCAATTGGGATGCGTCATAAATTTTTGAGATTTTTGCAGCCGCCATGAGCGCTTTTTTTATATCCAAAATAATTGGAACAACAACCTCTTTACCGCTTTTTAAAGCATGTTCTATCATTTCATCTGTGCGAACTTCGGCGCCTGTTGAAAGATAAAACATCACAACTTTTGACTTTTGATAAACAGGCAAATCTATTACCTTTTGCATAATTTTTTGACTAGCCGAAATTATGCTTTTTGCGTCTTGCGCATCTCTTAAAGCTAAAATATCACTTCTCATTTTTTTCTTGCCGCAATGCCTGCAAGCGTTGATTGATTTTTCCTTCATAACCTTCCTTGGACGGTTTATAAAACTCTCCAAATTTTGCCCCATAATCCTGTTTAACATAATGATTGGGATAATCATGAGCGTATTTATATCCTTGGCCATGCCCCAAAGTTTTTGAATCTAACGTTGCATCTTTTAAATGATTCGGCACAGAACGCGGCAAGCCGTTTTTAACTTCATTCATAGCTGCGGAAATCGCCAAATAAGCTGAATTAGATTTTGGGGCGATCGCCACATAAATTGCGCTTTGGGCTAAAATTATTTTGGCCTCAGGCATCCCCACAAAGTTTACCGCATCAAGAGCTGAAACCGCCAAAGTTAAAGCGCGCGGATCGGCTATGCCGACATCTTCGCTTGCGCAAATTATTATGCGTCTTGCTATAAAACGCGGGTCCTCGCCTGCCGTCAACATTTTTGCCATCCAATATATTGCCGCATCGGGATCGGAACCGCGCATAGATTTTATGAAAGCTGAAATATGATCATAATGCGCATCGCCCGAGCGATCATAGACAACCGCTCTTTTAGACAAAGACTCGCAGGCAACTGAAAGGTCAAAAACCCTCACGCCGTTTTCATTGGGCGCAGTAGACAAAATGCCGATTTCTAAAGCGTTTAAAAGTTTTCTGGCATCCCCATCTGAATTTTTGATAAGGTGCTCGCGGGCTTCTTCGGTCATCTCAACTTCATATGCGCCAAGTCCATTTTGTTTATCGGTGAGGGCATTGTTGAGAATTTTATCTAAGGCATCTTGCGAAAGGGGCATAAACTCAAAAACTAAAGTCCGTGAAAGAATTGCGGCATTAATGTAAAAGAAAGGATTTTCTGTCGTGATGCCTATCAAGGAAATGATGCCTCGTTCAACATCCGGCAGAAGCGCATCTTGCTGAGAGCGATTGAAATGATGAATTTCGTCTAACATTAAAATCGTTTTTTTTGCAGATAGCTGCAGGCGGTTCTTGGCAGATTCTAAAATTTTTCTAATGTCTGCAATGCCGATTGTGACGGCATTGGCCTGCTCAAAATATGATTTTGTCTTGGAAGCTATTATCCTTGCTAAAGCGCTTTTGCCCGATCCCGGCGGTCCAAAAAATACAACTGAACCTAAATTGTCGGCTTCAATAGCCCGCCTTAAAAGTTTGTTTTGACCGACAATATTTTCTTGACCCATAAATTCTTCAAAAGTTTTGGGAGCCATTCTTGAAGCAAGAGGAGCATTTTTTGGAATATTTGCATTATAAAAAAAATCGTCTTGTTGCATATTTCCTCTTTTTGGACTAGTAGATAAAAAAACCCCGCGATGCCGTGAACGTCTAAACGATTTAAGCCCTTTTTAAATAGGTGAGGAGCAGAGGCATAAGCCCACGGGCTTACACTCGTCTTGCGCTCCTCCTAATTTTTGGACTTGTAGGAATAAATACGCTTAAACTTCCACCAACACCGCAGGGAAAAATATAAAAAGAACTTTAAGAATTGAGATTTGCTTCGTCCATTTGTTTGATGAGTTTATTAAGTTTTCTCTTATAATCGTCGCAGGTGGTTTGTTGCAGGGCTTTCAGTTTAAATAATTCATCAGCAATTGTAACGGCACAGAGCATAGAGATTTTTGCTGTATCCGCAATGTTATTTTGTTCTTTTAATCTTTGACACATATCCTCAACGTATTTTTCCACAGATTGCAAATCAGATGGCAAGCTATCGTCAACTTCCAACAGCAATGTCACGCCCATAATTTTCATTTTATATTTGCTCATGGTCAACTCTTTGCCGTATCAATTTTTTTAATGAGTCTTTCTATTTTTATAATAGCTTTTTCGACCTTCTTTTTTAGAAATTCATACTCATTCATGTCTTGACGATGCTTGGATGCGTTTTCCTCTAAAAACTGCAATTTAAGTTTCATTTTGGCATTTTCTTCACGTAAAATTTTGGCAGTTTTTAATAATTCTTGTTGTTTAAGCGTTAGTTGTTGTATTACATCTGCTAAATCTAACATTTTTAGATTATAAAAAATTCTATCCTAAGTTGTCAAAAACCTTTTATTGTTTTACCTATAAAATAACAGAAAATTTTTAACAAGCTGTATTTTTTAAAGAAATTAGAAAGCGGCCAATCCTCTCATGGTTCAACTTTATTTTAAAAAAATAAATAAAATATATTTCATATTATTACTTACTCATTTTTTACTTCACTTCCTTAGATCTAAAATGCCTCAATAAATTTATAATCCCGCATTTAGCCCATCTTGCGCGCCGCCTTTGCAAATTGTTATACAATCGGCAAAGGCAATAATTATTCATTGTTAAATTTAAAATCTCACCATAAAAATTTTCTTGGGTCGACGGCAACGCCGTTTTTCTTTACCGTAAAATGCAAATGCGGCCCTGTCACTCGTCCCGTTGCGCCGCTCAATCCAATGATTTGGCC
>JAITCX010000191.1 GCA_031282945.1 Elusimicrobiota bacterium | reverse complement strand
ACGTGACAGACAGCAGTCTGTTCTGCCACGCCCGCGTGGGTGAGGGCAAGAGAAACTTCCAGTTTCCCTTGCCCTCTTGGCGAAAAAAATTTCTCGCATAGACAGGCGCTTTGCCGCTTTCGCTAGGCTAAAAAATAAAAAGAGCGCGGGCGAGAGTACGACACGACAAAAACAAAGACACGACAAAGCAAAAGCAACGACAAAACAACACTATGCTCAAAATTGTTTTTTAAAATCGCTAAATTTCTACTTATGCTTTCATCTCTCAACGCCGCTCATCCCAAAATTATTCCTTTAAACTATTTAATTTTATTTTCAACCCTCAACTTTTTTAGCTTCTCCTGAAATTTATAATTCTTTGATCCACCGCTAATCTAGGGATTACTTGCACCGCTTTTACTCTTGTTAAACTAGACGGAACGCATTTCTCATTTTTAATAAACACAAAATAAAATTCTTTCCCTCATCTTTTAACGGCAACAATTTCCGTCCAGAAATCCTTTTTTGTACCTACTTAATTTTATTTCTAAACCCCAACCTTTTTGGCTTCTCATTAAAATCTAAAATTCCTCACCCACCGCTAAATCTGGGGCTTGTTTTCGCCCGAACAGCTCGGGCGAAAAACCTTTTAAAAACTCGCTCCTTCACTCCAAATTTTTTCCTGCAAAATAAAAATTATTTCTAAACTCAAAATAAAATTTTACACCATCAGTCAGCGAGTTTTTAAAAGGGGAAGGCGGCGGCAAGCCGCCGCCTTCCCAAGCCCCCCTCTACCTTCCATTAAATTACATTACCTCGCCTCTTATTAAAAATTCCTTTTAACAAAAAACAAAAAATTCAGTTTCTTCTCAGTGAATGAACTAACTTGTTTATTTATTAAACTCTTAATAAAGAAAAAGAAAATTATGTATTTTCACTGAGAAAAAATGAATTTTTAAGAAGTTTTTTAAGAGCGTCATTAAAAAATTTGAGCTAGAGGGGCGGGGGGGCGATGCCCCCTGAAAACTGATGGTAGGATACACGGGAACTTCCCGTTTCAAAAAAAGAGCAGGATGCCTATCGCTTGCCCTTAAACAAAGACCTGTCAAACAAAAATCGTTTGACAGGTCTTAAACTACTATCCCAATTTTCTTTTTGTTTACTTTCAACAATTATCTATAAAATGCTTATCTTTTAACTGTTGATAATATTTTTGGGAAAATTCTTTGCTAACTTTAACAATCTTTGCGCCGATGATTACCCTGCCCCCATCCGAGAACCTTATAGAAATATTTCCTCTATTTGATGCGGTTTTTCACAAATAAACAGTCTTTCTATAACCGCACTTTAAAACACTCGGCTGTCTCACTTTCCTAAACTTTTAAATGCTTCCCAGATCTTTTTGTTTTATAAAGAGCGGTTTATATTTTCAATTTTTTAGCGAAAATTTTTAATGAAGGCTGCAAAAAAATCACATCACTAACGTCCACTTGATTTATTGAACCAGTAAGTAGCTTTTTGCTTATCTTGCTTGATTCCGTATCCGTTAGAATACATAACGCCCAAATTATGTTGCGCATCCGCATGTCCCTGCTGGGCCGCTTTTTCAAACCAATAAAAAGCTTTTTTATAATCTTGCTTGACCTCCCTTCCTTCGTAATATATACCACCTAATCCATTTTGCACCTCCGCATCTTCATTTCCTGTCGCTTTTTTCAACCAATAAAGAAATTTTTGATCATCTTGCTTAACTCCTTCTCCACAAAGATACATCCAACCTAAATTCTTTTGTGCCTCCGTATATCCTTGTTGAGCTGCTTTTTCATACCAAATTATCTTTCACTCTCAAAAAGTCTTTTTTTAGTCTTATTTCATATCAGGAAGGACAATTTTCTTATTAAGGTTATAGATTAGCGGTATGCGTTTTTCGTCCATTTTTTCATTAGCTTTAACAACATTAGATTTATTTTCCGCTGGACTTTTATCAATCATCTTTTTGTATTTACTCTTATTAGATATTAGTGCGTCTACTTGTTTAATATAAACGCCGGCTAGGGCGATATCTCTGTGTTGTTTAGCGGTGGGATTAATCAACCCGCTATCAATTGCATTTTTCAATTGAGTATATTGTTCCTTTTTATCATAGAAGTCCTGCATAACTTTCCCGCCGTAAAAGTTTAAATCAAAGTCCAGACCGAGAAAGTTTTTAAAAGACTTCTTTGGATTTTCAATATATTCATTTGCATGCGTCAAAGCTCTTGCGCTTCGCCCAAGAGACCCCTCAATCAAATAATCAATTTTAATCGGCGAAGCGTTTATTTTTGACCCAGCCCATTTAGCAAATCCAGATGTTTTCTCATCATATTGAAATTCGCTTGGCAAACTCTGCAAAGGTTTTGGAACAATCGGCATAACGTCGGGAAATGTTTTTTGATTAAACGCCAAGGCCATTATCGGTTGCACTGCTTGCGGTAGCAATCCAATCAAGCTAACAGTAAATTTCCTAAAGCTCCCAAAATTTATATTACCGGGCACGGCTCCCGCTACGGCGTCAGCATAATCGGCGCCTTTATAATCTTTCTTTCCTCTTGCTTCCTGCACCGCCATACTTGCAATTACGCCGCCCAATTGAAACAATTGATCCATAGGTACACGCCAAAATCCACGCTTCCCGTTTTCATCTTTCTTGTCAATATAAATCATACTTATTTGCATTGCAGTCGGTAAACTTTCATTAATTGCTTTCATCACCTCATCGTCATCCTCTTGGTCGTCGTTATAAAAATTAGCGGCCAAGTTTACAGCTATGCTTGCAGCCGTCATTGCTATAAATTTCCTAAACGCCAAAAGTCCTGCGCCTCTCAACCCGCTTTTCAATAATTGATATGTTGATTGTATGCTTGCATTAAAATACGCTATGCTTCTCACTGCAGTTTTTCCTGCAGTACCGCCCCAATGGCCTATTTTATGAAAGCTCCCGCTCACATTTCCAGCTTCCTCTAAAGCCCGCACAGACGATTTCCCGTTTTCCCGAGCCAGACAATACTCCGTAAATCTTGTGAGCTTTTCTATAAAATTGTTTGGCAGCGCAATAGTATCTATCACACGCCTTCCAGCGCTTTGCGCCTGCAATGCAGCATTTATCATCAAACTTACATCGTCGTCCAAACCCTGTCTTGTCTGTCTATTTGCGGCCAAAGTCATATACTCATTATAAAAGCGTCTTACTCTTTCATCGCCTCTTATCAAATCCCGAAACACTCTTGCAGTCGACCCGATTGGAATAAATCCATTTTGCGAATTCACCCACGCCGTTTGTTGATCCCTCAAAATATTTCTTGCTGTAAATGGTAAATAAAGTCCTGTCGTTCCAAGCGTAAATATATTTTTTGCAGTCACTAAAGCCTGTCCCAATAAATCCCTATTTTCCAATGTAAAACTTCTATCTATGGCCGTCTTAAAAGTTGCGTCCACTTTATAATATATTATCCGCCCGTCAACGTCTATTACTCTTATTAAATTATTATCATATGGACTTCCTTGATAAGAGCTTCCACCGCTCGTTGTTGGTAAAAACAGCTCAGGTAGTTGCCTTGCATAAGTCCCTATTTTATTGAATATCAATTGTCTAGTTCCAGCAATTATCATCCTTGCATGATTTTCTCTTGCGGTTCTCAACGGACTTAAAATATCCAGCCTGCTTCCTCTACGCCGTCTTAACATTCCAAGATTAGCATTCATTTGTGGAGCGTCATTATTATTTGCACTTTCATCCGTTCCTATTATTTCATCCAGCTTATCTCTTTTAAACGGCGCATATCCATTTTCCAAACTCGCCAACTCATTATATCTAGCTTGTGTGATTATCCTGCCAGCCAACAACCACTGCAGTCCCACTCTATTTAATTGATCATACATAGCTGCAGGCCGTGCAAATTCCTCTCTAAACCTTTCATACGCCGCATTTATATCGTCTCTATTAAATCCGTCTGCATTTATTACGCTTTGCAACTGCGCCGCTTCCTCATCGCGCCCTTCTCTTATTAATTGTTCCAACCTTCTATACATTGACCAAACACGTCTTGCAACCAAAAATGTGTCAAAATCATCCTCCCGCCCGCACAGCATTGTCATTAAATCCGTATAGTTAAAATCCAGCGCTTGTCTTGCTTGACCTGCTTCATCTACCGTCCACGCTCCCCTGTTGCGCCCATACAAGTTTGCAGATATTATTGCAGGGACATAACTCCCAAAATTCATCCAATCCGCCAACCTTGTTCCTACCGTGCGCCCCAACGCTTTATCTAATTTCTCAGCCCAATAGTGTCTATCTATAAAAAACATTTTTAATCTATCGAGCAGCGTCAACACCACTTTTTTATCAGCCGAGCTTCTTTTTCCTTGTCTTAATATATGAGCCGCAACCCTTGCTTGCGGAGACAGCATATTATAATCATCCAACAATTGTTGCGCTTC
>JAITCX010000162.1 GCA_031282945.1 Elusimicrobiota bacterium | reverse complement strand
GCCGTTAGTTTTGCTTCTTTTTCTAAAAGAAGGGTTTTTCTGTTTCTCTTTTTTTCAAAAAGAGAAATCCCCCCTCTTTGACAGCTTGCAATAGTTTTATTAAAATTTAAGTCACGCGGAACCCTCCCTAAAGGGAGGGCTTTTTTATGAATAGGAGAAACTATGAAAAAAGATTTATTTGATGAGCAGCAGGAACATGTGGTTTTACAGCATTTCAAACCTTTTGTAGCAGTTCCCAATCCTCCTGCAGTTTTAAAACCTTTAACCGACATAACCAGAAATATGTGGTGGTGTTGGAATACCCAGGCGGTGGAATTGTTTCGCAGGATGAGCAGAGATCTTTGGGAAAAGTATAATCATAACCCAACTGCCATGCTGGCCTTTGCAAGCCAAGAATTGCTTGAGTCGCTTGCAAATGACGATAGTTTCATTTCCAATATGCAAAGAGTTCACGAGGATTTGCAGAAATATATGAAAATGGAAACTTGGTATAAAACCAATTATGGCAAAGGTCAAAAATTTTCTTTTGCATATTTTTCTACAGAATTTGCAATTCATGAAAGCATTCCAATTTATTCAGGGGGACTTGGCGTTCTCTCGGGAGATCATTTAAAATCTGCAAGCGATATGGGTTTGCCGCTTGTGGGCGTGGGATTGTTTTATCATTTTGGATATTTTAAGCAGCATTTAAATTCCGATGGCATGCAGCAAGAGGATTATGAGGAAAACCATATCAGCAGACTGCCTTTGGACAGAGTGCAAAACCCAGACGGAACGTCCATTGTGGTGGAGGTGCCTTTCCCCAACAACCAAATTGCAAGAGTGCGCGCATGGAAATTGCAGGTGGGGCGCGTGCCGCTTTATTTATTGGACACGGATTTTGACGATAATCCTCCCGCTATAAGAGAGATTTCAGGGGAATTATACGGCGGCAATAGAGATATGCGCATCCGCCAAGAAATAATTTTGGGTATTGGCGGGGCAAAACTTTTGAAAGCTTTAAATATAGAGCCTGATGTTATTCATATAAATGAGGGACACTCAGCATTTTTATTGTATGAGCGCATTAGATTTTTTGTGCAGGAAAAGGGTTTGACTTTTGAACAGGCCTTCCAAACTGTAAAGAGCGCCTGCGTTTTTACAACCCACACTCCTGTCCCTGCGGGCAATGAAGTATTTGATCCAAATTTAGTTTTAACTTATTTGGAAGGCCAATATTCCGCAAACATTGGAATATCGCGCGAGGAGCTTTTGCAGTTGGGTGCTTTTCCTTTAAGGTGGGGCGAAAGACAGACGAGTTTTTCTATGACGATTTTAGCTTTGCGTTTTGCAAGCAAGGCAAACGGCGTCAGCAGATTGCATGCAACCGTTGCAAGGGATATGTGGTCGCCCTTGTATCCGGGCTTGCCCAAAAATGAAGTGCCGATTACTTATATCACAAACGGCGTCCATACAAATACATGGTTGTCTTATGAATTTAGTTCGCTTTTTGATAGGTATTTGGGTTCGGACTGGAAAGATACTCCGGCGGATCAGTCTATTTGGGAGAAGGTCGGTTCAATTCCAGATACGGAACTTTGGCGCGCGCATGAGCGGCGCAAAGAACGTTTGGTTTCTTTTACGCGTGAACGTCTAAGACAGCAGGCGGAACGCCGCGGGCTGCCTCAGCGGATTTTGGATCATATTGACGAAGCTCTTGACAGCGAAGCTTTGACTATTGGTTTTGCTAGGAGGTTTGCAACCTATAAAAGAGGCGATTTAATTTTTAGGGATATGAAACGGTTTAAGTCAATTCTCTTAAATAAAAATTGTCCTGTGCAAATGGTTATTTCAGGCAAAGCTCATCCTCAGGATACGCTTGGCAAAAAAATTATTCAGCAGATTGTGGATTTTGCAAATGATGAGGAACTGCGCGCCAAGATAATATTTTTGGAAGATTATGATATGAATATTGCGCATTATTTGGTGCAGGGCGTTGACGTTTGGTTAAATAATCCATTGCGTCCGCAAGAAGCTTCCGGCACAAGCGGAATGAAAGCCGCTTTAAACGGAGTTTTAAATTTAAGCATTTTGGATGGGTGGTGGTGCGAGGGTTATAATGGAAATAACGGTTGGGTGATTGGTTCAACCGATAAGTTTTCCGACAGAGAATATCAAGATGATGTAGACAGCCGTTCAATTTATGAACTTCTGGAAAAAGAAATCGTGCCGCTTTATTATGAAAAAGCTACAAGTGGGATGCCGCGCGGTTGGATAAAAAAAATGAAAGCTTCAATGCAAACTTTAGGACCGATATTTAATACAAATAGAATGGTGGAACAATATACGACTAAATTTTATATTCCCGCTTCAGTTGACCATTCAACATTAGCGCGCGATGATTTTAAAGTTGCAAAAGAAAAAGCGCAATGGGATCAAAAGATTACAGATAATTGGTCCAATATAAAAATCGTCTCCTCAGACGACACAATAAAACCAGAAATGCTTTTAGGCACTCCTATAAAAATCAATGCTAGAATTTATTTGGCAAATCTAGCGCCCGAGGATGTCTGCGTGCAGGTCTATAGCGGAAATATGGACACAAAAAGAGTGTTGAGCAATCCTTCAGTTGATGAAATGGTTGTAGTTAAAAAAGAGGGCAATGATTATATTTACGAGCTTGACACAAAATTGACGCATGTTGGATTTTGCGCTTACGCCATAAGAATTATTCCAAAATATGACAATAAACCGCAGTATATTCCAGAACGCATTATTTGGAGTTAAGAGGTTAAGTGTGAAATATAATTTGCTTATTTTTGATTTAGACGGAACGCTTATTGATTCTCAAAAGGATTTAGCTACCGCTGTAAATTTAACGAGACAATGGCTTGGGCTAAAACCTTTGGCGGTTGATGAAATAAGATCTTTTGTGGGAAACGGTTTAAAAGTTTTATTGCAAAAATCTCTTCCCGAGATCCAAGGAAATAATTTTGAAGCGGCTTTTGCAAAAATGGATGAATATTATCAAGAGCATTTATTTGATGAGACGTTTATGTATGACGGCGTTTTAGAAATGTTGAAACATTTTGCAGATGTCAAAAAAGCCGTTCTCACAAATAAACCTGAAAAATTTACCAGAGGCCTTTTAAAACATTTCGGCATAGAAAATTATTTTGCCCAAATTGTCGGCGGAGACACTTTAGCTTTTAGAAAACCAGATCCCAGAACAATTTTAGAGATCATTTCTCAAACGTACGTTGCAAAAGCTCAGACAATTATGATTGGAGACGGCGTAAACGACATAAAAGCGGCTGATGGGGCGCAGATAGACAGCGTTTTTTGTCTTTATGGATATACAAATCCAGAGCTTGTCAGCCAATTAAAACCGAAATTTTTTATTAAAGCTCCAAAAGATTTGATAAGCGTTTTATCTTAAAAGTTAGTTTAACCTAAAAATCCCCACGTTTAAAAAACGTGGGGATTTAGTTTTTTAAATGTTTTTAAAATGGATAATTTGAATATAACAACTATTGAACGCATTTCATATATTTGCGGTTTGTCAACCGGCGCAAAAGCTCATTATATTTGTGAAAATATATTAAAACAAAACAAAAATGTGAGGCTTTTTGCTTTTGTCAAACAAGAATTTGCAATGGATTTTTATGAGGATATAAAAACTTTTTGTCTATATCAAAATATAGATATTCCTGTAATTTTATTTCCTTTTGATAATCAGCCTTTGGCAAATTTGGCGGCGGATGAAATTAAAAAATTAAAAAGTTTTATAGTTTGCGCTTCTGATAAATCAAAAGAAATTTTGATATGCGCGCCTGATGCGCAAAATGGGATTGTTATTGAAACTGCAAAAACTTATAATTTTGAAAAGTTAATTTCCCAAATTGCAAATCTCGGGTATTTGCGCGTTCCATTTGTAGAGGAAAAACAACAATTTGCCGTCAGAGGCGAAATTATTGATATTTGGAATGCCTCTGATGAAGAGCCGACCCGCATTGTTTTTGATTTTGAAAGCGTGGGATCTATAAGACGTTTTGATTTTCAAACGCAGCTTTCTAAGGAATATATAGACGAGATAAAAATTTTTTCAAGTTTAACGCAAGGCTATGATGCGCGCCTTGAAAATTATTTTGGATTGGGAAATCCCAATGATACATTTTTGTTTTTTGATTATATTATAGATTCAGCTGAAATTGAAAAATACAATAAATATAATTTAATTATAAACGATCCCCTAAATTCAAAATCTATAAATTTAAACTATAAAAGTTTTGTAGGTTTTAGCGGGGACGTCGCATATTTTTTAGAAAGTTTAAATGAGCTTGCGCTTAAAGGTTTAAACATTAAATTCTTTTGCCAATCCGACAGACAACGTGAAAAAATTTTAGATTTGCTTTCGCAAAAATTATGGCGCCATCCTCAACCTGAATTTATTTTGTCAAATCTTTCCGCTAGCTTTTATTTGCAAAATGATAAGAACGTATATATTAGCGCAAGCGAGATGCTCTATAAAAATAAACCCGTTAAATTTCCAAAAATTTCAGGCGGTAAAAAAATATCAAATGTTTGGGAAATTTCGGCAGGCGATTTTGTTGTGCATGAAAAATATGGAATAGGCAGATATGCAGGTTTAAAAACCCTTGTGCGCTCTGATGCAAAAACAGAATATTTATGTATAGAATATGCCAAAGGGGACAAACTCTATGTGGCGGCTGATGCGATAAAAAAAGTAAAAAAATATGTCGGCATTGAGGGGATGCGTCCAAAACTTTATTCTATGGATTCAAATCTCTGGCAGCGCATAAAATCTAAGGCAAGGGAGGAAGCCAAACGTTTTGCAAAAGAACTTCTGGATTTATACGCTCAGAGAAGTTTAGTTAAAAGAACGCCTTATGAGCTGCAGACGCCTTGGGAAAAACAGCTTGAGGATTCTTTTGTATATGAGGAAACGCCCGATCAAATGAAAGCGATTGAGGATATAAATATAGATCTTGCAAAAGATTTTCCAATGGAGAGATTGATTTGCGGGGATGTGGGGTATGGCAAAACCGAAGTTGCTCTAAGGGCTGCATTTAAAGTTGCAAGCGCGGGAAAACAAGTTGCAGTTTTGGCGCCCACGACAGTTTTGGCGGCGCAGCACTATAATACTTTTTCTGACAGGCTTGGCGAATTCCCCGAAAGGGTTGAAATGTTGAGCCGTTTTCAAAGCGTTCAAACGCAAAATAAAATTTTAAAAAGTTTGGCAGACGGTCAAGTTGACATATTGATTGGAACGCATAGAATTTTGCAAAAGGATGTCAGTTTTTCAAATTTAGGGCTTTTGATAATAGACGAAGAACATCGGTTTGGCGTTAAGCAAAAAGAATATATAAAAGATCTAAAGAAAAGCATTGATGTTTTGATGATGTCGGCAACGCCGATTCCGCGCACGCTTTCATCGGCTCTGTCTGGGTTTAGGGATTTATCGGTGATAGAAACGCCGCCGCTTGGCAGGCTTGCCATAGAGACTTATTTATCAGATTATGACGAAAAAATTGTATCTAAAATTATTTTAGCTGAGTTGGCAAGAAACGGCCAAGTTTTTTATGTTTATAATACCGTAGAAAATATGCTCCAAAAAGCGCAAACATTAAAACGGCTTGCGCCTGATGCTAAAATTGCAATATTGCATGGTCAAATGCCTTCCAAAGAAATTGAAAAAACGATGTGGGAATTTACGCATCAAAAATTTGATGTTTTGCTTGCAAGCACGATCATAGAATCAGGATTGGATATTCCCATGGCAAATACAATGATAATAGAAGATGCGCAAAATTTTGGTTTGTCCCAACTTTATCAATTGCGCGGGCGTATCGGCAGGCAGCAGACAAAAGCGTATTGTTATCTTTTTTATGACAGGCAAAGTTTGACGCAAGAGGCGGTTTTAAGGCTTGAGGCAATGAAAGAATTTTCCGAGTTGGGGTCTGGGTTTAGGCTTGCGATGAAGGATTTGGAGATACGGGGAGCTGGCGGGATTTTAAGTAAGAATCAGCATGGTTTTGTGCGCGATATTGGATACGACATGTTTTTAAACTTGCTTAAACAAGAGGGTCAAAAAATAAAAGGCGCCGAAATAAGTCAAGATGAGGATGAAACGCTTTGTGAAATAGCTTTGAAAATTACGGCATTTATACCTGAGAATTTTATAAACGATGAAAATACAAGAATTGCTTTTTATAGAAAGTTAGCTGAGGCTGCAAATAATGAGCAGATAGAAAAAATTAGGCTTGAAGTTATAGATAGGTTTGGCAAAATTCCAAGTGAAATGCAATTGCTTTTTGAAAGCGCAAAATTGAGGTTGTTTGCCGCGAAACTTTCGCTTGAACGGATTTCTCAAGACAATGACCGTTTTTATTTCTTTTTCTATAAACGCGCAAATTTTGTTCATGCCGATTTTGAAGGGTTTATGGATGAGTTAAAAGGCCAATTGGAATTTATTGCGGGCGACAATTATGGATTTGCGGTTAAGAGAAGTTTTCTCATGCCAAAAAATGATAATGCTAATGCAAATGTCGTTTTAGAGGCGGTAGAAAGATTTTTATCTAAGTTAAAAATTTATCTTGCGCGCTAAAGGAGAGTTACTGTGAAAATAATTAAAGAAGCCTGTGTTGAAACTTGTGATGAAATTGATTTTGCCGCTAAAAATAAAGCTGACAGAATTGAGCTTTGTTCGCATTTAGAAATTGGCGGGCTTACGCCTACTTTGGAAATGATAGATTATGCAATTTCTAAAAAATTAAATATTGCGGCGATGATAAGGGTAAATGATAATTTTTGCGCAAACAGCGATGAGCTTTTGCAAATGCAAAAACAAATTTGCGATATTAGGGATATGAACATTTGCGCTTTTGTTTTTGGTTTGCTTACGCCCGAGAATAAAATTGATTTTTTAGCGATGGAAAAATTGATTTCTTGTTGCGGCGCCAAAGAAGTAGTTTTTCATATGGCTTTTGATAAGTTAAACGATAAAGTTGAGGCATTAGAGGAGCTTGCAAAAATTGGAGTAAAGAGGATTTTAACAAAAGGCGGAGAGGGGAAGGCCGTTGACAATATAGAAATGTTAAAGCGGTTGCAAAGAGCAAGCGTTGGCAAAATTGAAATTATGGCAGGCGGCGGCATTACATCAAAAAACTGGCATGATATTTTTTGCAAAACGCAAATAACGCAATTTCATGGCCGCAAGATTTTTGAATAGATATTTATTGAAAATAATTATTTTTTAAGGCGCTTATTTTATATTATTTAGGGGAGAGATAAAATACGGCGGCTTTTTAGAAATTATAACAAAAGGAAATTATATGGAAATAAAAGAAATATTTAAAGCTCCTGCGCTATGGCAATCTAAAGAGGGATATTTTATAAAAGAAACAGCGACGCAAATTCCAACTGCTTTTAATGATGAACTGCAAAATATTCTATTGCAGCGGGCGCAAAAGTCATTTTGGTATAAAATTAGATCGGATCTTTTCCTTGCGCTCATGAGAAAATATTTTGTTCTAGACAGACAGACAGACAGACAGACAGACAGACAGACAGACAGACAGACAGACAGACA
>JAITCX010000146.1 GCA_031282945.1 Elusimicrobiota bacterium | reverse complement strand
GCCGCCGCCTCAATAATAGCCGCTTGGTTTTTATATCCCGTTGAAAAATTTGCCGTAACTTTTTCGCATAAAGTATTTGAGTATTTTTGCGGGGATGAAAAAATTGAATTTTCAAAAGTTAAAAGCTTAGCGGAAAAAATAAAAAATATTGTCGTTTTAAAAATTCTAAAGTAGCGTAAAATTAGTTGACAACTTATGTAAATATCTTGCATAATAATTTTTTAATTATTTATATTTATGATATTTTCAAGCGATAGTTCTTAATAAATTTTCATAGTCTTTTTTGGTTTTTTTAAAAGGAGGCGTATGTAAAATTCTGCTTTTTTTCATGTGAATTTTCCTGCGACAATAAAATGAAATTTCAGCGCGAGCGATTGAGCGGATTGTTTAAAAAAGTTTTTTTATGCATTGATTCTTTTAAAATTTTTATTGCAGCGATAGCGAAATCTAGCTATTTTGCATTTTCTATTATTTTGTTTTTTTCAATTTTCTTTTCTGTTTTTAGCAAGCCCGCCTATGCTCTTTCTATAAGTCAAGATGAGTTTGCCAAATCCCAAATTTCTCCTCTCAATTCAACCAAATCTTTCCTCAATATTTTAAATTCCGCCGCCTCTAAACAGCCGATTATTTCGCAGAGCAAGGGCATTCCTTTAAACGCCGATCTCGCCATTAATCAAAATTTTATAGCGCATAAAAATGTAGAAAATGAAGCGGCTATTTTCAATTCCAATAGAGATTATAATCTCCTAAAAAATATTGAATTGCCTGATTGCAATATCGCCTTAACTAAAAATCATCAAAATGTGCAAAATATTGTAAATGAAAATGAGAGTTTTAAATTTCCAATAAGATATATGGGGTCGGCGGCGGCGCGTCAGTTTTTTGATAGTTTTAGCGGCGTATTTTTAGCAAATATTTTTACGGCGGCTATGCAGACTGACGGCAAAATTTTATTTAGCCAAATAAACAGGAGTCCGTTTTATAAAATTTGGCTAAATATAAATTATGCGCATTTAGAATTTCATAGGCACAATCAAACGCTTGGCATTTTTGATATGCATGCTTTAGGAGTAAGTTTTGGAAAAGATTTGGCGGCAAGCCCTTTGTTTAGACTTGGGGTCTTTGCGGATTTATATTCAAAGAAATTTAAACAAGAAAAAAATATTGGAAGTTTAGCAAATAGCTCGGGCGGCCTTTATGCAAATGTGCATTTAGGAGGGTTTAATATCTGGACACTTCTTGGCATAAAATATGCGCAAGGCCGAGCTATGCGTTATGTAAAAATGGACAGACCGTATTATCCCGTTTCAGAAATTTCTTTTATGGGGTTTATGGGAACATTAGGTTTTGATTATATGTTTGTTGCCGCTGATAAAGTATTTTTAAAATATATGATTGGACCATTTATCAGTATAGACTTTAACCAAATAAAAACAAAAGAAATTTTGGAAACGCAAGGGGCAAATACAAATTTGCATTTGCCGCCTCATACATTGCATCAAAGCGTATTAAAATCCGGAATTGAGTTTAGGCAGCATAGTTTAATTCATCAAGTTTTTGCAAATATTTTTGTTGGCAAAAATTTAAATTCAAATAATGTATTTAAATTTATTGCTTATGATGGAAACGCTTTTAATATTGAAAGCGATCAGAGTTATAAAGTTTTTTACGGCGGTCAAATCGGCGTAAATTTTAGTGTCAGCCAAGATACAATAATCGGCATGCAGATTAGTTTGGAGATAAACGAAAACTTAAAAAGCCATAATGCAAGTTTGAATTTACGTTATAAAATCCCAAAACGGAGGTTTTTTGTCCAACCTTATGCTCCAGAAATTACTTTTTTAGGGGATTCTGCAATATTTAGCGCTAATAATAAACGCAATTTAGAATTTTTTGCGCAAACGCTTTCTAAGTCAATGCAAGATTTTAGGAATGTTCAAATTATTATAAAGGTAAATCGTTCTGACGATCCAATCTCAAGCGCTGCAAATAAATTGACGCAAGAACGAGTAGAGGAAATAATAAAAATTCTCTCCCAAAATGGAATTGCGCGCGGCAAAATTACGGTTATCCCAAAAATAAAAACCCTTAAAAGAAAAATGAAAGTAAGAGTAGAATTTTAACAATAAACGCTTAATTGATAATTAAGCGAAATGTTTTTGATGGCAAAGATATGAGATTTTATTAAATAATAGATTAACTAAAATGCTAAAAAGAAAGCCCATGTTTTATTTTGTAGAGTATTTTATTTTTAAAAAGCAGGGTATTTGGATCCGCTTGAGGAATATCTATTGGGAGTTTGCCCATTGGTTTTTGCAGGCCGAAAATTATATCCATTGAGGCTTGGATATTGGGCATTGAGGGCTGCATGCCGAAACAAGCTAAAATTGCAGGGGCTTTGGTGTAGTAGGCGGTATCATAAGTTAGTCCAGCGCTTATTAAAACCAATTTTTTATTATTTGAATTTGCGGCTTCTATAATATTTCTAATAGTTTTAACTTGCCAAAGATTTTTTACATTTGAAAAATTGGAAATATCTGAAACTGCAATTATATAGTCATAATCTTTAAAAAGCGCCTGCCAATTTAGAGGTTTTAAATTTTGCAGTAAAGAATAATCCAAGATATCAAAAAATGTTTTTTTATTGATAACTCCCTCGCCGACAAGTTGATTTACGGCAAGTTTTAAGGCGTCATTGGCTTTGGCGTTTGGGGAGAGAATTAATATTTTTGGGGGAAGATCTGTTTTTATGGGTAAGATTTTTCCATTATTTTTAATTAATGTTACAGCTTTTTGCGCCATTTCTCTTTGGGCAATAAATATTTTGGGATCATTATAAAATTTTTGAGCTTGTGCGATTTTTTGAGCGGGGCTTTGCGCATAATTTGCTGGATCTAATATTTTCATTTTTTTCTTTAGAGCCAAAATTTTGCGCACGGAATTATCAATGTTTTCTTGGTTTAAGTCTCCTGTCTTGACGGCATTTTCTAAACCCTCAAAAAGCGTTTCTAGTTTTAGTTTATCTTGGGGCGATTTTAAATCAATTGGAACAAGCGCAATGTCTATACCCGCTTTAAAAACTTCTATTACCGCATATGTATTATCAAAGTTATTGGCGATTGCTCCCATATCTAAAGCGTCGCTGATAAT
>JAITCX010000203.1 GCA_031282945.1 Elusimicrobiota bacterium | reverse complement strand
GACACCGTTGTGCAGGGAATGTTTATAGCGCTATCCCAGATTTTTGTTAAGGTTATAAAATCTACATCTATGCCCAATAATTTTTTAAGAGCTTCTATACATTCAGCGCTTGTAAGTATCGGCATCATCCCCTCATAGGCATTACGACATATAAATATTTTTCATCTTTTTCAGGCGTAATTTTGGCGGGCTTGCCTGTTGCGGAAAACCCAAAATTTATAAATTCCGTTTCAACATTTTGCAAAAATTCTCTTATGTGGTTTGGAGGAAAATTCACTTCCGCATCGTCATCGTCATAATCAATTTTAATTTCTGTCTGCGCCGATCCCACGCCCGCGGTCGCGGCCGAAATTTTTAAAGTATTTTTTGTAAAAGAAAATTTTATGGCTTGGCTTGTAGCGTTTGAGGATTTTTCAGCTAGCAAAGATATTTGTTTAACCGCCGTCAATGTATCTTTGAGATTTAATTTTGCCATATAATCCGTTTTTTCAGGAATTACTTGCTGATAATTTGGATAAATTCCTTCAAGCAAAGTTGAAATAAAAGTTATATCCTCAAATTCTACGGCATATCTATTTTCAGATATAGCGACTTTTATCATCTCGTCTTTAGATTCTGCAACGCCTAATAATCTTATAAGTTCCGCCACAGATTTTGCCGCCGCAATTGCGGTGGTCTTTATAGACGAATCTATATCATCGCTTATAGCTAAAGCTAAACGCCTTCCGTCGGTAGCTACAATTTTTAATTTTCCTTCCTCTACAACAAAATAAAGCCCTTTCAAAACTACTTTTTGAGTTTCCTCTTTAGAAACGGCAAAAACAGTCTTCTTTAATATAGAAACAAAATTATCTCTTTTAATTGAAAAGTTATTGTCTTTTAAAAAATCTGGAATTACAGGATACTCCTCTCTTGAAATGCCGGATAAATTAAATCTGGATGCTCCGGAAATAATTGTTATTTGACTAGAAGATTTATCTACATGTATCTCTATGCTATTTTCATCTGAAAGCTCTTTTACAATATCGGCAAACTTTCTGGCTGGAATTGTTATTCCCCCCTCTGTAATTATTTCGCCTTTAATATAACATTTCACAGCAATCTCCAAATCAGTAGACGATAACATTATTTTGTCCTCTTTAGCTTCAAATAAAAAATTAGCAAGCACAGGCAGAGCCGGCCTAGAGGATGCCACTGGGGAGACTATTTGTATCCCTTTTAATAATGTTTCCTTTGCACATATTACCTTCATTTTAAAACCTCCTTGAAATTTCATTATAAAAACCTCAGTAATAATAAGGTTGTTTATTGTGTTGACAATACATATAAATATTAAAAAATACTTGAATAATAAAGAAAAAAACAAAAAAATTGATAGTTAATTTAAAGTGTATAACAGGAAAATGTTATTAAATCTGTTAACAGAAAAAATAGTTATTAAAGATTATTAAGGATAATTAACAAAGTATTAACAAAAAGTAATAATAACTTGGATAGAATACGATTATAAAGCCTCGGCATTCCAAGAAAACGCTAGCTATTAATTATATCAATTTTATAGTAGTTTATCCATTATTTTAGTGTAGCGTAACAATAAATTGCAGTATTTTGGAATAGATATTACTATTTATAATGTTAAAATATATTATTATATTTAGAGGATATAATATTTTAATGATATTTTATTTTTAGGGATTTGGTAAAAAATTGACAATTATAGATATAAAGTTATATAATAAAAAAACTAAATCGCGGGGTAGAGCAGCCCGGTGGCTCGTCAGGCTCATAACCTGAAGGTCGTAGGTTCAAATCCTACCCCCGCAAGTTTCCAAAACCCCCTGCTAAGAAGCAGGGGGTTTTTTTTAACATTAAATAAAAAGTATTTTAAACTAAGCAGTAAAAGGAGAATGATTTAATGACTTCAACAGGAATTATTTGCACTTTAGGACCGGCAACTCATACCGTACCCATTTTAAAAGAGCTTGCGCAAGCTGGAATGACAGTGGTAAGATTAAATTTTTCGCATGGAACTTATGAGGATTACGAGGAGATTTTTAAACTTGTCAGTACTGTAAATGAAAATCGTAAGACAAAAATAAAAATTCTTGCCGATCTTGCAGGCCACAGAATAAGATTGGGTAAATTTAAGAATGGTCAAGTTCAACTTAAAAAAGGCCAGAAAGTTATCTTGACAAACAGACCTATTCAAAGTAATGAAAAAGAAATATACATAGATTACGGAGGTTCTTTTACAGATATTAAGAAAGGTACGGAAATTTATATTGATGACGGAAATTTAAGTTTGAAAGTTTTATCGGCGGGTGAGGATGAACTTTGCGCCGAAGTTCAAATGGATTATGTTTTAAAATCCAATAAAGGCGTCAATATTCCAGATGCAAAATTAAAGTTTCCGCTTATGGAAGATAAAGACAGAAGCGATATGATTTTTGCATTAGATCATGGCGTGGATTTTGTTGCAAATTCTTTTGTAAGAGATGCCGCAGACATGGTGCCGCTTCGTGAAATTTTACAAGAGCGCAAAGATAAAAAATGTAAGTTGATTGCAAAAATTGAAAACAGATCAGGCATTTATAATTTGGATTCTATTTTAGATGCAAGCGACGGCATTATGGTTGCTAGAGGCGATATGGGAATTTCTATTCCTCTCTGGACTGTGCCGATTGTGCAAAAACATATTATCAAAAAATGCGCTTCTCGTAAAAAGTTTTCTATCACAGCAACTCAAATGCTTGAGAGCATGGTAGAAAATCCAATTCCAACCCGCGCGGAAGTCAGCGATATTGCAAATGCAATTATTGACGGCAGCAATTATGTGATGCTCTCTGCGGAAACGGCGGTCGGGGCGCATCCTGTTGAGGCGGTAACTATTATGCATAAAATAATTCAGTATACAACGAAAAATCTCTATAGGCTTTAATATGCTTAAGACACAAAGCCAAAGAGCTTTGCCTGCCGTTTTAGCGATATCTTTTATTATGACTTTTGCGCTTGCGGCAGGTTATTATTTTTCTAAGAGTTTATTTGTTTTGGCTTTAAGCCTGACAAGTTTTTTCTTTGCTTTTTTAGGACTTATTCATTATGCAACAATAACAAGCGAAAATATTAATTTGGATTTTTCAAAACAAATGGAGCAGTCTCAAAAGAAATTTGTTTTATTAGATGCAATCGTTATAATTCTTTTTTCAGCCGCTATAGTTGTCAAAGGGATTTTTTTTAGTTTTGCTACTGTAAATTTTAATATTGCAAATAATTATGTTTTAGCGGCGCTTATAGTTTTTATTGTAAATGCATGCTTGATATTTTTTTGGACAAATAAAAGTTGTAAATCTCTATTCATCCGATGTTTGATAATTATCGCTGTGATATGTTTAAAAGAGCTATGCCGAAATTTTGTTGATTTAAGTAAATTGGATTTTTTTACGGCATGTTTTTTATCGGTTCTTTTATTATTAGAAGCCATTAGTTTAATAGTAAAAAATGTAAGAAATAAGTAATGGAGATAATATGCAATTTAGACGTCTTGAGTTTAGCGATAAAACTCTTTTTGAAAAATATGGAAATCCTGAAGATATAAATTTTGAAAATGATTTTGCAGTTTTATATTGTTGGAACGGCATAGTTGATTATTCAATTTGCCAAGTAGAAAATGCAGTTATTATTAAGCTAAATGTAGGATCCGAAATAATTTATGATATACCCATAACAAAAGATACAAATTTAGACGTATATATAGAATTATGTCATGAGGATGCCAAAAAAAATAATATAGATTTTTCTATGAAAATTCTAAAAAAAAGTTATGAATTTTTATCAGATAAAACAAAAGAAAAGTATAATTTTGAGCTAAATCCAAATGCGGCCGATTATATTTATAATGCTTGCGAGTTAGCTGGTTTTTTAGGGCGCAAATTTCAAAAAAAGCGCAATCTTTTATCGCAATTTTTACGTAATTATAAATATGATTTTGTGAGTTTTGATAAAGCAAAACACTATGATGAAATTTTGCAGTTTCAAAAAGAGCGTGCTCTTGCAGACAATCATGAATTTAATGCTTTTAAAAAAGCAATAGACAATTTAGAACTTTTAAATTTGAATTGCGACATTATAGAAATTGACAATAAAATTGCGGCTTTTAATGTGTCGCTCCTATCCAAACCCAATTGCGGCGAAATGCTTTTTGAGAAAGCCAATATAGAGTATAAAGGTTGTTATGCGGCGATAGTAAAGTTTAGCGCAAGCAAACATTTTGCCAATTGCCAATACATCAACCGTCAAGAAGATATGGGATTAGAAAATCTGCGCAAATCCAAACTTTCATACAATCCAATTTTTCAAATAGAAAAATATATGCTCACCCCCAAATGAAAATCTTTAGCCGCCTAGATAAACATAAATATAAAAATGAAATTTTTAAGCTTATGCAAAATGGTTTTAATGAACCGCTTTCATGGTTGGAATTTTTTTTTAAAGAACTTTTTGAAAAATATGAAGTTTTTGGAGTTTTAGAAAATACTAAATTGATAAGCATAGCTTTTGTTTCAGACAAGACGCTTATATTTAACGCTCAAAAATTTTATTGTCCTTTAATTTCTTATGTGGCAACTGATAAAAATTTTTTACGGCAAAAGAATGCTTTTAATTTATTGGCGCATATCAAAAAATTTTATGTTCAAAAAAATGCAGATGGGCTATATTTATGTCCCACAAATCCAAATGTTTATATTTCCAGCGGTTTTGAA
>JAITCX010000148.1 GCA_031282945.1 Elusimicrobiota bacterium | reverse complement strand
CACTCTTTCTATTTTTACTAATCTGCTTTTTCTATCTGCCGCTGCTTTAAGTTTATCCTTCCCTCTTCCCTCTATTAAATCTAATTCAAAATCACCTTGGTTAACTCTATTGTTTATTTCTTTAGCTCTTTCTATAATATCTGTTCTTTGTTGTATAACTATTTTCCTGCGCCTATTTCTTCTTTTCCCCTACCTTATTTATTGCATCTCAATAAATAATAAATTAAATCCTGCCTGTCTCTGTATATCCATTGATATATTGCTTCATAACTTATCGTCGGTAAATGCAGATGTTCTATCCTCAACCTATTGGCTATTATCTCAGGCGAATACCCTTTTGCTAATCCTTTTTCTACTTCTATCTGCACTCCATAACTTTTCAATATTGTCATTCTGCGCTTATTCTTTTTATTGCTTTCTGCTTTTTGCTGTGCCTTTACCGTCCTATACTTTATCCTTCCTCCATTTTTATTTACCTCACGCCTTATTGTGCTTGCGCTCCTCTTTAACCTTCTTGCTATTTCTCTAATGCTTACCCCTTTATTTAAAAAAACTATTAACTCTTCTCTTTCTTCTTCCCTTAACTTTTGGCAACTTCTACTCCTATCTTTTTGTTTATTATCTTTTTTCATCTTTTAATTTTACTAATTCTCATCGCCGTTGCACTAGCCCCTTGAATTCGCAACCGCCCTCTTTTTATAAAAATGTATTGTATAATATATAAGGTGTCATATGTTTTACGCTTATTAAAAATACAATGCAATGGAGGAAAAAATGCCGCAAATAAAACCTTTTAACGCTTGGAGATACTCTCATGCAAATTTAACGGATTTGATATGTCCGCCCTATGACATTATAAGTCAAGAGGAAAAAAAGAAATTACAAAAAAGATCCACTTATAATATTGTAAATATAGAGCTATCCGACCCCACTGAAACCGCCAATAAATATAGAAATGCCGCCGCGATTTTTAAGACTTGGCAAAAAGAGGAAATTTTGGTTTGCGATGAAAATCCAGCTTTTTATTTATACGAACAGATTTTTGAATATAAAGGCATAAAAATGACTAGACGCGGTTTTTTCTGCGCTTTAAAATTAGACGATCCTCACTCCCAAAAGGGATCGGTCAAACCGCATGAAAAAACTTTAGCAAAACCCAAAGCGGATAGGCTCAGCCTTTTGCGCGCTACACGAGCAAATGTCAGTCCCATTTTTGGACTTTTTGACGATGATAAAAAGTTTATAGAAAAACTCTGCGCTAAAATTTCACAAAAGCGCGCTCCAAATGCAACAGCTTTTGAAAAACAGGGAGTCGTGCATAAAATTTGGGCTGTTTCCGATGAGCATATTCTAAAAGATATAGAAAAATTTTTGGCAAATAAAAAAATGATAATTGCAGACGGTCATCATAGATATGAAACCGCATGGAATTATTCGCAAGAGAGAAAAGAAAAAGATGCCAACTTTAGCGCCGATAAAGATTATAATTTCGTCTTGGCTTTTTTATGCCCCATAGAAGATCCCGGAATTTTAATTTTGCCAACGCATCGATTGATTGACGAACCCGCTGATATGGAAAATAATATTGCAAAGTTTTTTGATGTATGGCAGGAAAAAGATTTGCCAAAACTTTTAAAGAAAGATGTTCAACCTTTGATAATTTTTAAAAACAATAAAAAACGCGTTCTCACAATTAAAAATGAAACGCTTTTAAAGAAAGCTATGCCCAAAAAATGCAAAGCCTATAGAAATTTGGCGGTTAGTATTTTGCATTATATTTTAATGCCTAAAATTGACCCTTCGGATTTTGTTTATGTTCACGATGATAAAGAAGCTATAATCCGAGCGAAAAAAGAAAATAAAATTGCAATTATTGTCCCTGCAACGCCGGCAAAAGCCCTTAAGGCGATTTCTTTAAACAATGAAATGATGCCGCAAAAATCAACTTATTTTTATCCAAAACTTGCCAGCGGTTTAGTAATACGAGGAGTGTGATGACCACATTAGTAGATGGAATTTTTTTAGTAAGCGTTGCATTGATTGCATATTTAGGTTGGAAAGCGGGATTTACGAGATGTTTTTTTGCTCTGCTGGCCGGTTTTTTGGCAATTGCGGCGGCAAGCAAATATCCAAATCAGGAAGGCTTAAACTTTTATTTGATTTTTTTAATTGTAGCGGTAGCTGTTTTCATTGGCGGCGCATTGAGTTTTAGGGCGGTAAATTTTATCTACATGACAATTTTTGATAAAGCCGCCGGTATGATTTTGGCGGCGCTTGTTTGGACAATCGTGAGCGTAAATGTTGTTATCCCTGCATTAGATGCAAAATTTAAGTTTAGCGCCAATAGTTCAAATTTAAAAGCTCCTCTATATAGAGAAGTTGACATTTATATCCGCACGCATATTCCAATTTTTCGCAGAGCATCCACTTCGGATTTAACGACAAATATAGAGCAGAAATTTGAAGATGTAGTAGAAAAAACTAAACAACTTATGTAATTGCAGGCATTTAATATTTTAAAGGAGTTAATATGAAAAAGCTAAGATTGGGTTTTCCTAAAGGGAGTTTGCAAGATTCCACCATAGAATTATTTAAAAAAGCAGGCATAACTGTTTATGTTTCAAGCAGATCTTATTATCCAACAAGCAATGATGACGAGTTGGAATTGATGTTGATACGTTCTCAGGAAATGGCAAAATACGTAGAGGACGGTTTTTTTGATGCGGGCTTAACGGGTTATGATTGGATATGCGAAAGCGGGGCGAATGTAGAGGAAATCTGCGAATTAAAATATGCTAAATCGGGCTTTCGGCCTGTGCGTTGGGTTTTAGCTGTGCCTGAAAACTCCGATATAAAAACTATCCAAGATTTAAACGGCAAAAAAGTTGCCACAGAACTTTTAAACTATACAAAGAAATATTTTAGCCAGCGCAATATAGATGCAAAAGTGGAATTTTCATGGGGAGCAACTGAAGCCAAAGCGGGAACGCTGGTAGATGCAATTGTGGAACTCACTGAGACGGGATCTTCGCTTAAAGCAAATAAGCTTAGAATTGTAGACGAGATTTTAACTTCCACAACTCGTTTTATCGCAAACTCCGCCGCACTAAACGATCCATGGAAAAAAGAAAAAATTGAAAATATGTCAATTTTGTTGGCTGGAGCTTTGGCGGCTGAGGGGATGGTTGGACTAAAAATGAATGTGCCGAAAGAATCATTGGAATCCGTTTTAAATATTTTGCCGGCTTTAAAAACTCCAACTATTTCCGCTCTAGCGCAAGAAGGGTGGTCTGCTTTGGAAGTGGTTTTGGATGAAAACACTGTTAAAAAAATTATCCCCGCGCTCAAAAGAGCAGGCGCTTGCGGAATAATTGAGTATCCATTAAACAAAATAATTTTCTAAGCGCCGCACAATTGCGCGCTTTTTTTCAAGAAAATTTTTTGCGCCAAAAAATGATTGTATAATTTTATGCGCAAACTTTTTCTAGTCGCAAACAATATTTAGTTTGGCAAGAAAATTGGTTTTACAAAATATAAAATAAAGAGGTTTTTATGGCACTCCCGAGAGTTAGATTTGCCCCCTCGCCCACCGGCGATTTGCATATTGGCGGAGTTAGGACGGCGCTTTTCAATTATTTATTTGCAAGAAATCAAGACGGCGTTTTTGTTTTAAGAATAGAGGATACAGACGAGCAAAGATCTACAGACGAATCTACAAAAATAATTTTATATGCGCTCAAATGGCTGGGCTTGGAATGGGATGAGGGGCCGTCAAAAGAAGTGGAAAAATATGCGCCGTATTTTCAAATGAAAAGAAAAGAAGCGGGCATTTATCAAAAATATATTGATGAACTTTTACAAAAAGGTCTAGCTTATAAATGTTTTTGCAGTCCTGAGGAAGTTGAGGAAATGCGCAAAGAGGCGCAGAAAAAAAAGCTCCCCCCCAAATATGACAGACGCTGTTCTCATTTAACGCCGCAGCAAATAAAAGAAAAAGAAGATCAAGGTTTAAAACCAGTGATAAGATTTAAAATTCCGCAGGGTCAAAAAGTCGTTTGGGACGATCTCATCCGCGGACATATAGAATTTGAAAATGATGTTTTAGATGATTTTGTTATTGCAAAAGCAAACGGCGTTCCTACTTATAATTTTGCCTGCGTAGTAGACGACCGCCTCCAAGAAATTTCGCATGTTATAAGAGGCGACGACCACATTTCAAACACTCCAAAACAACTCCTCATTTATGACGCTCTAAACTGGCCGCGCCCGCAGCTTGCGCACACGGCGATGATACTCGGTCCGGACGGAGCGCGTCTTTCCAAAAGACATGGCCACACATCAGTTTTAGAATATCAAAAAGAGGGATATTTGCCTGAAGCGCTTTTAAATTATTTGGCGCTTTTGGGATGGTCTACAACTGACAGCCAGCAGATTTTTACATTGCCGGAACTTATAGAAAAATTTTCGCTTTCGCAATGCGGCTCAAGTCCGTCAACATTTGATCCTGTAAAACTTTTGTGGCTTAATGGTGAAAAAATCCGCTCAAAAACTAATGGCGAAATTTATGATTTATTTTTAGTTTGGCTTAAACAGACAAATCAAGAAAATTTAATAGACGGCTGGGACAGGCAGATTTTAAAGAAGGCGATAGAACTTGAACATGATAAAATAAAACTTTTAAAAGATATTCCAACGCTTGTAGATTTCTTTTTTAAACCTTGTATTTATGAAGATGAAGCGGTGCAAAAAGTGTTTAAGAAAAATTTGGAGAGCGCAAAATTAGTTTTAGCTAAAAGCGCAAAAAATTTAGAAAATGTTGAGTTTAGCGCTGAAGCTCTAGAAAATTATGCGCGGGATTTTGCCAAAGAAAATAATTTATCAAACGGCAAAGTTTTTCATCCTTTGCGCGTGGCGGCATCGGGCAGAACGCAAGGTCCGAGTTTGTTTCATTTAATGGAGCTCTTGGGACGTAAAGAAGTTATTGCAAGAATTAATACAGCATTGGAAAAGTTTTTCTCTTAAGAAAAGACGGCTCTTTTGAAAAAAGAGGTTGAACGTTTTTTTAGTTTTTTGTAAAAAAGCGGCGCTAAAAATGTTTTCTATAGAGAAAAAATATAGAAAAGCCCAAGGAACTTATTTAATAATGACAACTAGACTTCCTCTCCTGCGACAAATAAATCCCCCACAAAAGTGAAATAATGAGCGCGCACAAGAAGTTAACTAAGAGACGCTTTAAGTTTTTTGCCTTTAGTTTTTCTGTTTCTCTTTTTTCAAAAAGAGAAAAATGTTTTGCTTCTTTTTCTAAAAGAAGAATGTCATTTCTTTTTTTAAAAGAAAATTAGGACATGGCCTGTATTTGCTAAACGTTAAAATTGGCAAGGCGGCCGCAAAAAGGAGGTTTGTATGTTGTTTATGAAAGGTTATGGGATGGTAAAAGTTGGGCAGGCGGGATGGTTGGAAGTGGAAAGACCAACAGCAGGTCCGCTTGATGCATTGGTGAGGCCTACTTCTGTCGCGCCTTGTTCTTCGGATACGCATGCTTTGCACGGCGGATTGGGAAATGTCGAAAATTTAATTTTAGGGCATGAGGCTTGCGGCGAGGTGGTGGAAGTTGGAAATTTGGTGAAAAATTTTAAACCGGGCGATAAAGTTGTTGTGCCTTGCTGCACGCCGGATTGGTTGAAATTGGGCATTCAAGGGAAAGGATGGGACAATGCCCATGACGATGGAACGCCTTTTGGCAGCTTTAAATTTTTAAAATCCGAACCCGGCGTTTGGGGCGAGGTTTTTCATGTAAACGATGCCGATGCAAACCTTGTATTGCTGCCTGAAAATGTCAAAGAGGATGCCGCTCTTATGACGGTTGATATGATGTCAACGGGATTTCATGGAGTAGAGCTTGCCGATATAGATTGGGGCGATAATGTTGTTGTTTTAGGTATTGGACCGGTTGGATTGATGTGCGTTGCAGGCGCAAAGTTGAAAGGCGCCGCCAGAATTATTGCAACAGGAACCAGACCTATTTGTATAGATATTGCAAAACAGTACGGCGCAACCGACATTGTAAACTATAAAAACGGCAGAGTTCCTGAACAAGTCCAAGAGCTATTAAAAGGCAAAGCCGACAAAGTTATTATTGCAGGCGGCGGCCCGGAGACATTGGCTGAATCTTTGGAAATGATTAAACCCACCGGAACAATCTCCAATGTAAATTTCTTTGATCCAAAAGATGTATTTACAATTCCCGCTCCCCTCTGGGATCTCGGGATGGGCGATGTTTCAATAAAAGGCGGATTTTGTCCGGGAGGAGCTGAGAGAATTAGAAGGCTGTTAAATATCATTGCCGCAGGACGCGTTGATCCGTCCAAAATGATAACCCAGCGTTTTGAAGGGTTTGATAAAATTCCTGAGGCTTTTGAATTGATGGGCAAAAAAGGAAAAGATTTGATTAAACCTGCAGTATTTATAAAATGGTAAAATCATAAACCATAATGATAAGTTTTAGAAGTTGTAAAAAGGGTAAGACTATATAGTCTTACCCTTTTTGTTTTATATTAATTTTGTTTATATTAATCTAGAAAATTTTTCTTAATTTTCTTTATGCATTCTTTTTGCGCTTGAAGTTTTGATTGTTCTCTATTTGAGCCGAACCCTCGGGCGCTATAAGTTTTTGTTTTGTTTTCAAAAGAAATTGCAATTTCTAAATTGCAGCTATAAATGCCTTTTACGATATTAAAATTCTCGTCTATTAAAACAATTTTTATGGGACTGCCTTCTTGCGCAAAAACAAATCCTTCATTTTGCAAAAACTCTTTTAAAGAATAGCCGATCATTGAAAGGTTTTCTGGGACTTCTATGAAAACAGGGGTGGAATTTTTTCGGTTTTCTAAAAGTTTAATGCGCTCGGCGCGTTCTTTTTCTTTACGATTTTTTTCTGCCGCAATTACGTTTTTTTTAACCTCAAGCAAAACATAACCGACAAAATTTCCATTGTCTGTTTTATCGTAAATAAACTCTTTAATTTTAGCCTGCTCAAAAAAAGTATCGGAGATTTCTAGTTTTGTTTGAGCGTCAAGATGGGAAGAATCGTTTGACAAATTATAGATGGTTTTATTGTCAATGCGCACGCCTAAAAATTCTGCCGCTTTCACCAATGCATCGCCATATGCCTGTTGGCGCGCCTGCGCAATTTCAGGACACCCGGAAGAAATTCCGCTGAAATAATAATATGTAGAATCGTCCCAGCTTTTGCCTATCCAGTCGGCTTTTTTAGTAGAGGCCGAGCCTGTGGCGCAAGCCATGAAAAAGGTGAGAATTAGTAGAACGAATATTTTTAGTTTAATTGACATTGTTACTCCCAATACCTGCTTATAATTGGAAGCCTGTATCCAATAATAACTTCCCAAAGACTATAAAATTCTTCTTCCACAGGAACATGGCGGTCAATAGAATCAACGTAAACTGTTGTGGGGGGAATATTTCCTTGTGTTAGCCCGATGCCGAAGATTACATTTCTCATATCATATTTTAAGTTCATCCGCCAAGTGCCTACGTATTCTCCAAGTGCATGAGAATAAGTAAATGTGAGAGATTTCCTCCACCTGAGTACAAGCGATAGATACGGCATATAAAATGTTTGATCAATAGAATTCTTAGTGTAAAGTGGTGATCTATACTCCTCGCTCTCGTCATAATATGCATAGCTAAGCTCCATGTCGAATACAACACCCCCAATGCCTACCCCCATATATTTAGAAAAATAAAAATTAGTTGAAAGATTGTAGCTCACTTTGGGTTGTCCATAATAAGCAATGTCAGCTTCAATGTCAATTACCGGCAGTCTTGTCGAATTTTTGGACGAGCGTTTAGGGGCGGGAGCAGAATAATTATTATTGTCAGGGATTTCAATTATGTCGGGATTTATAGGAACGCCGGATTTTTTAATTTCAACTTTTGTTGAGGCAAGCGCAATGCCTGTTTCAAGATCTATCGCTTGGACAGTTAAAGAGAGATTGTTTTTTTCAAATCTATACGTTCCGCTAACTATGATATCTGCGGAAGACAATAAGCCAATTTGTTTTCTGTTTTCCTCGTTGAAAATATCAGTATTAGAAAATTGCAATTCCTCTAAAATTTCATCCATATATATTCTGGCAACAATTTTTTGTGGTATTGCATTTATGAAGGAAGTTGTCAGCTCGCTTTCTATTATTTGTGAAAAAACTTCTGAATTTGAATTAAACAATCCTCTAAAACCGATCACTACAATTTTTTTATTTTTTAAATCTTTTTTTGTAGCGAAATCTTTAGCTACCTTATCCGCGGCTTCTTGCATGGATGAGAAAGCGGCTTGAGAATTTTTAGCGCAAAAGAAAATAATTATCAAAAAAACAAATAAAAAATATTTTTGTAACTTGTAAAACTGCATATATTCTCCTATCGGATTGGCATTTTTAGAGGGAACGCCTAATTATGAACCGCTGATTTTTTAATTTCGACTTTTTTTGAAGCAAAGGCAATGCCCGTTTCAAGATCTATCGCTTGGACGGTTAAAGAGAGATTGTCTTTTCCCAATCTATAGTTTCCGCTAACTATGACATCTGCAGACGACAAGAGGCCGATTCGTTTTCTGCTTTCTTCACTGAAAATATCAGTATTGGAAAATTGCAATTCCTCTAAAATTTCATTTATATATATTCTTGCCGCGATTTTTCCCGGCATAACTTTTATAAAAGATGTTGTCAACTCGCTTTCTATTATTTGAGAAAAAATTTTTGAGTTTGGTAATCCGCTAAAGCCGATCACTACAATTTTTTTGTTTGCCAAATGCGGATTTGCCGCAAAACTTTTTGCTATAGTGTCTGCAGCTTGCTGCACAGATGAAAAAGCGGCTTGAGAATTTTTAGTGCAAAAGAAAATAGCAAGCGTTAAAAAAACAAATAAAAAATATTTTTGTAACTTATAAAAGCGCATATAATTCTCCTAAAAATTTGAAAAATTTACAAAATCTTTTTGGCTAACGCGCACTCTGCTAGAAAATACTCCAAGCCCGCTTTCAATTTCCACAACTACAATATTGATATTGATATAACCGCCATATGCCCAATATGTGCCCGTTACAATATAATCTGCGGCCGCCAATTTTCCAAAACGTTTTCTATTTTCTGGATCAAAAACATCTTGGCTTGAGATTTGCAATTCTTTAAGCACAGTTTCTATATGGCTTTTTGCTATAATTTTGCCGGGCATATCATTTATTAAAAGGTTTGAGAGATCCTGTTCTATAATTGTGCTGACATTGGACGAACGCCCTTTGAGATTGACGAGATCTTGGAAACCCATAACAGCTAATTTTTTATTTCCAG
>JAITCX010000060.1 GCA_031282945.1 Elusimicrobiota bacterium | reverse complement strand
GGCGTGCGCGGGGCGCTTAGCGTTTCAGATAGAGGTCATAGCGCCTCTTCGCTGCTTAAAAAAGGCGATATAGATTGGGACCAAATTTTTGCAAAAGACGGCTGCCGTTGGTTTCATACGGGCGGGATTTTTGCAGCGCTCTCAGACACAACTCCTGAGGCAGCTATTGAGGCTATGAAGGCTGCAAAAAAATATAAAGTTATTACTAGCTATGATTTAAATTACCGCGCATCTCTCTGGAAAGATATCGGGGGCCAAAAACGCGCTCAAGAAGTCAATAGAGAAATTGCAAAATATGTGGATGTGATGATAGGCAATGAAGAGGATTTTCATGCCGCGCTTGGTTTTGAAATACCCGGTGTGGGCGAGGATTTTGGAAGCTTAAAAATTGACAGCTATAAAGAGATGATTAAAAATGTCGTAGCGGCTTATCCAAACATTAAAGCGGTTGCTACAACGCTTAGGCAGGTTAAAACTGCCACGATAAACGACTGGGGCGCGATTGTCTATTATAAAGATAATTTTTATCAATCTATAGATAGGCCGGGCCTAGAAATTTACGACAGAGTTGGGGGCGGAGACAGTTTTGCAAGCGGTTTAATTTATGGATTTTTATCTCACAAAAGCGCTCAAGAAGCTGTTGATTACGGCGCGGCTCATGGCGCGCTTGCCATGACAACGCCGGGCGACACAACTATGGCGATATTAAAAGAAGTTGAAGGTTTAATAAAAGGCGCCGGCGCAAGAGTGCAAAGGTAAAGGAGATGGGACTATGGCAAAATTTTCAAGATTAGAAACGCTTTTAAAAATGAAGGAAGTCGGCGTTATTCCGGTTTTTTACGAGAAGGATTTTGAGACGGCAAAAAGTATTGTTTTGGCATGCGCGGCAGGCGGGGCAAAAGTTTTAGAATTTACAAACCGCGGAGATTATGCGCATGAAGTTTTTGCGCAGCTCTCAAAATGGATAGCTAAAGAAATTGAAGGAGTAATCATCGGCGTGGGTTCTATTGTTGAGCCGTATACCGCGGCGCTCTATATTCAATCAGGCGCAAACTTTGTTGTTGGACCGACATTTAATCCTGAAGTTGCAAAATTGTGCAATCGCAGGGGCATCCCTTATTCTCCCGGCTGCGGCAGCGCAACTGAAGCGTCCAATGCTTTAGAATACGGCGTTGAAATTGTAAAAATTTTCCCCGGCGCTGAAGTGGGGGGACCTGCTTTTGTAAAGTCCATAAAAGGTCCAATTCCATGGATTTCAATTATGCCAACAGGCGGCGTCTCCGACACAAAAGAATCTTTGGAAGCTTGGTTTAAGGCAGGGGTATCTTGCGTGGGGCTTGGCTCAAACTTAGTTTCAAAAGATATCGTTGCCAAAAAAGATTGGCAAGGGCTAGAGGAAAAGGTAAAAAAGACAATTGCTATAGTTAAAGAAATTAGAGGTAAATAGAAAGGTCTTTTGCAAAAAGCCCCTTGTCCATATTGGACAAGGGGCTTTTTTTTGTGAGTTTTGCCAAAACGCTATTTATTTTTTCCAAGCGTTCTAATTGAATTTAATGTTGCAATAACCGCCACGCCGACATCTGCAAAAATTGCATTCCACATTGCCGCAATTCCCATCGCTCCCAAAACCAAAAATATTGATTTAACGCCCATAATAAAAATTATATTTTGCCATACAATTTTTTTCGTTTTTTTGGCGATAGCCAGAGCGGTTAAAATTTTAGAAGGTTCGTCTGTCATTAACACAATATCGGCCGCCTCAATTGCGGCATCGCTGCCCAATGCTCCCATTGCAATGCTTATATCGGCATTTGCTAAAACGGGGGCGTCGTTTATGCCGTCTCCTGCAAAAACGACATTGCCTACCGCAGCTTTTTTTATCTCCTGCAATTTCTTAACTTTTTCATCAGGCAAAAGTCCGCCGTAAACTTTTCCAACATTTAGATAAGCGCCTACTTCTTTACAAATTTTTTGGCTGTCTCCCGAGAGCATTACGGTTTGTCCAATTTTATTTAATTCGTCTATAGTTTTTTTGCTATCGGGTTTTATTGTATCGCTTACTTTTATGACGCCTGCAAAAACTCCATCTGAGGCAATATAGACGCTTGCTTTAGCATCTTGTTCAAACAATTGTCCTATATTATTTTGCTCTAAAAATTTTTTACTTCCAGCCAAAATATTGTTTCCGCCTACATTTGCATTTATGCCAAGGCCGGCGGATTCTTGATAATTTGAAATTACCGTTTTATCTATTTTTTGTTTGAAAGCTTTTTGACTTGAGAGCGCTATTGGATGATTTGAAAAATGTTCAGCATGGGCGGCCATTTTCAAAACATATTCCGCATTAAAATTGTTTTGAGTGATAATTTCGCTTACTTCAAAAACGCCTTTTGTGAGCGTACCTGTTTTATCAAATACAAAAGTTTTAGCTGAATTTAGCGCCTCTAAAAAGTTTCCGCCTTTAATTAAAATTCCCTCTTTAGACGATGCGCCGATTGCGCCGAAAAAACTCAAAGGTATAGACACCACTAAAGCGCAAGGGCAGGATATGACGAGAAACAATAATGCTCTATAGAGCCACTCTTTAAATACCGCATCTGCAAAAAGCAGAGGAGGAATTGCGGCAACCAAAACAGCTAAAGCTATAACGCAGGGCGTATAAACTTTGGCAAACTTTCTAATGAAATGTTCTGTTTTAGATTTTGCTTTACTAGAATTTTCTAAAAGTTCCAAAATTTTTGAAACGGTAGATTGGCCGAAAGTTTTTGTAACTCTAACTTCTATAAGTCCGGTTTTATTTATTGATCCCGACAAAATATCGCAGCCTTGATAAACTTCCTGCGGCAGACTTTCGCCTGTCAATGCCGAAACGTCTACAATACTTTGTCCGTCTACAACTACTCCGTCCAAAGGAATTTGTTCGCCTGCTTTTACAACAATAATATCGCCGATTTTTACAGCTTTTGGATCAACCTTAGTTATATCGCCGTCCACTTTCAAATTTGCATAATCGGGTCTTATGTCCATCATTTTGCTAATAGATTTTTTGCTTTTGCCCACTGCAAATTCCTCAAGAAAAAGTCCAATTTGAAAAAACAACATAACAGCTACGGCTTCGGGATAATCGCCTATTGCAAAAGCTCCGATAGTTGCAATGCACATCAAAAAATTTTCATTAAAGAGTTCTCCTTCTATAGCATCTAAAACGGCGGCTTTAATTATTTCAAAGCCGATAAGCAAATAAGCCGCTATAAAGAAAGCAAGTTTTATATTTACATTTGAAAAAACAAAAATTGCTAAAAAGTAAAATACAACGCCTACCGCCTTACAAATATTTCCTAAAGTTTTATGATCTTTTGTCTCTTCTTTTTGGCCGCAACTTTTACAGCAACATTGTTTTTCAGCCATATAATTCCTCCACATGTTCAAACCCGAGTTCTATTATTTTTTGCGTATGTTCATCGCAATGGGAATAATATACGCATTTGCCTTCTTTTTTATATTTCACGAGTCTTGCCTGTTTTAAAACTTTCAATTGATG
>JAITCX010000045.1 GCA_031282945.1 Elusimicrobiota bacterium | reverse complement strand
TCCTCCACCCCCTGCTTCGCTTCCGTCAAATGAACTTCCTCCTGAACCATATCCACCTCCGCCTGAACCCGCTCCAGACCATCCAGATCCTGCACTTGCCCATCCAGAAGCTCCATTCCCGCCATATCGTGTACCTGTCCCAGAACCTCCTCCCTCTGCACCATGTTTAGTATCAATGCTATTAGCCCCACCTCCTCCACCCAATCCGGGTCCCCCATCGTTCCCCCGTCTTGCATCTAGACCAAAGCCCGGCCCCGAAACTCCACCCCCTCCGCCGCCAATCACCCAACTTCCAGCAGCTCCGCTCATACACTTTGCGGTTTTGCTTTCCGTCAATGTAAAATAACCATTATAATATCCGCCCATAGAAGCATTTCCTGTAGCTCCCCATTCACCGCGTCCCCCCGCCAACTCAACCTGATAATTCCCCGCAGCCAGCGTTATCGTCTGTGTTTGGTACCCGCTCAAACTAATGATTAATTCTGTCCAGCCTTTAAGACACAATAAGCGTCTTGCCATTAATAAATTCATTTAAACTCCTTGCGAAAAAGCAAAAATTCCATTTAAAATTGACACTTCATAAAATGTTCCTTTTTGCAATGGATTTGCCGGCACGGGCGTGCAGGTAAGATAAGTCTCAGGAAGCGTCATTGTGCAGTTTTCTGTTGCATGCGTTCTAAATTGTATGTGTATCGGCAAGCCCGAAGTTTGAAAACTATTTATTGTTATCGCGGTTATTCCTAAATCTACATTTATCGGCGTGTGCAAACTTCCGCCTGTTAAATTTTCCTCTGTAAAAGTTGGATTTGCGCTAAATGTATAAATCTTTACCGCTCCAAGACTCGCCTTTAAATCCGCGCCTGTGATGCGTTTGTTTGCGCCGTCTTGAGCGCCGTCGCTTAATGGAATGCTGTCTGTGTCCTCAAGACTTGTCTTGGAAATGAAATCCGCAAATAAATTTAATCTGTTTAGCGCGCTTATAAAATCTGCAAAAGTTATTTTCTTTGATAAGTTTTCATTTGCGCTGTCTGAAATTTTTAACAGATCATTTAACATAACATTGTCCCCCGCTAATTGCGGTAATCTGCTAAGTAAATTAATGCGGTTTAATGCATCTATAAAATTTGAAAAAGTTATTTTCTGCGTTGGATAATCGCCCTCAGGGGATATCGCTAAAAGATCATTTTCTGTGACGCTTGTAGCGGGACGCGCCTGCGTATAAAAATTAAAAAATAAATGCAGGCGGATATAATCTTGTATAACTTTCGCTCTCAGCTTTTTTGTGGAAATGCTGTCCTCGCCTACAAAAAATACGCTGTCGGCAAGCGTTGTCAATTCAACTAAATCGCTTATCTGTTTATTTGCCATTTACAACTCCTTTTTTAAGGGGCATAACTTATTGTGATATCAAAATAAACTCCCGCCGGAATAAGTATCTGCCTAAATAAATTTATAACTTCATCTAAAAAAATCTCTCTAATCATCATTAAAAAAACTATATTGTCTCCGTCTTTGGTAAGCATAAAATTCTCATCGGGCAAGTCCACCCACTCAAACAATGTGCTTGCGCTTTGCGTTATGTGCAAATTTATAACAGCGGGCGCTATTTCCTCAAAGTCCACTGTAGAGTTTTTGCCAAAAACAGCTTTTATTATTGCTATAAGATTTTCATAAGTTCCAGCCCTAGACAAACTCCTAAAAATTGCATCATAGCTGAAAGTAAATAAATCTTTGGCAAGCGTTCTTATTAACTTAGTATATTTCTCATTGTATAAAAGCTCCCCGAAACCATAATTCCTATACGCCTCATTATAAAAAGCGCTCAAACCCTCAAATACAAAATTATTGCAAGCCGTCCATATCTCATAGTTGGATAAATCCGCGCTCTCTTTTCTAAAAAGCTGTATATTATTCATTGAAATATACCGTTATCCTTGAAGCTTCAAAAATAAAAAGCTCATAATACTCTGAATAATAAATTGTTTTCACCCATTGATTTGCCGTCTTTTCATTGCGGTATTCCAACTCAATGTTTTGCGAATACGGAGCGTCTCTTGAAATTTCAAAATATTTTTCAGGCGCAAAATCCTGCCCGGTTCCATAGAGATTTTTAAGATTTAATAAAAGTTTTGTTTTTACTTCGTCCGCCGTTTCTCTTGCATAATTTGAGCCTCTTGCATAAGTCACTGTTATTTGCAAATCCGTTTCTATCTTTTCAACTATTTCAAATCTAAAAGTTTTTACCTGCCCGTTTGAAAGTTGAAGCTCCCCCTCTTGAGCGCCGTCGCAAAATATTCCGGCAACCGTATTGTCTTTAATGATAGTTAAAATTTCATGCTTTTTTTGCTCGTAATCCGTTGCATACGGATCAATGTCAACGGCAATGCCGATATGGCCTGCCTGCAAAATTGTATTGTCGCGCACAGCCACAGAATAACCTTTGTCCGCAAAAGCGTCTATTATTCCGCTGTTTGTTGTTGTCGGCGTTTTTATGACTGCATTTATATTTTCAAAATAGTTTGCAAGCTTTGCATAAATGTCGGCAATGGCGGCATTTTGCTCAAGCTGCGTTTGTATAAAAACATATGCAAATCTATAGGCGTTTGTTCCTTGAAAAGTATTTAAATCATAAGTCGTTCCAAACTCAGAGTTCCATTTTGCAATAACTATTTCCAGCATTTCCTCAAAAGTTGGAGGAATATAAGTGTTGTCTCTATAAGGCATTGTTTACCACCTCTGCATTTGAAATTTGTATGGAATGTTTTTGAAAAAATGATTCTACCGCCGCGCTGTATTGCGCTACAACTAAATAATTTGTCATCAATTTTTCCGAAATATGCGCCTGCATAACTTCATTTTGAAAGTGAATTGAACTCTCAATAAAATACGCTAAATCCACCCCGAAATTTTGCGCATAATACAAAGACCTCTCCTGCACTTCTAAAAGATTTTGCGCCTTGCAAAGTTGATCGCTTCTATAGTTTGTATCGCCTGTTTTTGCATTGCACAGCTCATTAATATCTATAAACATTTACCGCCCCTCTTTAAACTTGAGTATTTTTTAAATTTTCAATTTGTTGTTTTAATTGCGTAATTTTGTTTTGCAAAATTTGCGCATCGGCTGCAAATGCCGGAAGCTTCACCGGACCGCCCCCGCTTGGCACCGCCTCTGTAATATCGGAGCTTAAAAAGTTTAAAATCTGCGCGCTTAAGTCCGCCGCATTTACAACTAAATCTAAAGCCTTTGTTAAATCATTTGTAGTTTTTGTTAAATAAAAAAATGCGTCTTTGTCTATCAATAAAAAACCTTCGCTTGAACTTTTCGCCTCGCATAATAATACCGCTTCTTTTACCGTTACCCCGTCTGCAATAACTGCGCCGTTTACTATTTTTGCATTTAATATATTCATAGAAAATAAAGCCTCTCATAAAAAAATACTCGCTTTTGAAAATCATAAAAACAGCCGAAAGTTTTTATTTGCCTATCGTTTGCGCTCGGCTTTGAAAATGCCTGCAATAAGTTTTTTGTGGTTGCTCTTGTCTGCCCGATACCCAAAGACGCCTGCGCTACAATTGTTTTAAAATTGACAAATAAACCCGTCTCTAAATTTAAAGTCAATTCGTTTTCAAACAAAACTTGAGCAGGATTTGCTGAAAATGTTTTTGTATAAATTTCACCGCTCAAACCCACCGCACCCGCTATAGAATAATTTTTAATTTTTGAAAGCGGCTCAAATGTATAATAATTTTCATAATCATTTTCGCACAGCGTTAAAGTCTGCCCAATCATATCCTCAAACATAATCAGCTCGCTAGCTATCATTGGATAAAATTTATAAAAACCGCAATCGCAAAATATCCGCATTTACCGCCCCGCCTCGTCTTGATCAAATCCAAACCAAAAATTATCGTTTATATCCCAAAAAACTAAATACTCATTAAACTGAAACGGATTTTGATTATTTAAATTTATCGGCAAATAATTATCTTTATAGACAATAGAAAAACCAAACCCTCTGTAAATCATAAATTCCAAACGCCCGTATTCTTGCGTCTGCAAAACCACGCTGTAAGT
>JAITCX010000202.1 GCA_031282945.1 Elusimicrobiota bacterium | reverse complement strand
AATAAAATAACTTTATAAAGTTTTATATTTTTTAATCTTTCTAAAATTTGATTTAAAATAGGCTCTATATTTATCCTATTTGGCTTTTGATTATTAAGCCCCTCAATCATTCGCCGTTTTCCTTTTTCATAAATAATTTTACCTGTTCTTTCTACTTCACTTATAAAAAAATTACCTCTATTTTTCACTTCGTTAAATTCAGTTTTTGAGTAAATTAATATATCCATTTCATATTTAAAATATATATCTGCTAAAAGTTCACGAACTCCAGCATCGCGTTCTGCCTTTTGCGAAAAAGTTTTAGAGAGATCATCATTATTTAATATAATCACCAAATCAATATCGCTATCAGGCGTCGCCTCTGCCTTAGCATAAGATCCAAATAAAATAACTCTATAAATATCTATGCTTTTTAATTTATCTAAAATTTGATTTAAAATAAATTCTATATTCATCTTATTGCTCCATTTAAAATTTAATATTTCTACTTATCTAAAAACTTAATTTATACTTTTCAGCTCAACAACCCTCATTTAATTTTACCAAATGTTTTAATATCCCAGCAAAAAACCCCCGATTCTCATCGGGGGTTTTTTGCATCTTTCCTTAAATATTTTAATTTTTCCTAAATGCTATTTTTTTGCTCAATTAAAAATTGCGCAAGCGCAAAATCCTCTTTATTCGTTATCTTAAAATTTGGATAGCGCAGCTCTACTAAACTCACCTTTTTTTTCAGCTTTTCTATAAGCTCCGAATCGTCTGTAATGTTTTTGGCAATACTCTTTTTATAAGCCATTAAAATTAAATCGGTTTTGAAAATTTGAGGAGTTTGAGCATTCCATAAATTTGTCCTGTCTATAGTCTTTTTTATGGTCTGACCCACAGCCGCCTTTATCGTGTCCTTGGTTTTGCAGGCCGCAATCGCCGCACTCGTCTTGCACGCTTCTAAAAAAACTGCACGGATGTCTTTTACGTTTATTAAAGGCCTTGCCCCATCATGCACCGCAATAAAATCGGCTTCACAACTTACACGCTTTAAACCTTCTCTCACAGAATCAAATCTTTCTTTGCCGCCGCAAACAAAAATAACTTTTGTAAAACTTTTGTATTTTGCGCTCAAAACTTTTACATATTTTTGCGGCACAACAACAATAATTTTAGACGTCTCTTTTAGATCTAAAAAAGCTAAAACCGACCGCCAAAAAACAGGCATGCCCCCTAAATTTAAAAACTGCTTTGGAACCAAACCCTTAAAACGCTTGCCCGCCCCCGCCGCTACAATTATAACCTCAAGATTTAATCCATTAAGATTTGAGCGCATTGTCGTTTACTGGATTTTTCTTGCGAGAGGGTAAAAAATATTTGTTTGTATGCGAATGATGATGAGAATTTGCCGAAGCGCTTTGAGAATTTTCTTGTAAAAAGTTTTCGGAAAGTTTTCCAAAAATCATGCTTTGAGACGGCGTTTGACGCACTGAAGTAATAATTATCTCAACTTTTTTGCCAATAAATTTGCCAGCCCCTTCAACAATTACTATCGCCCCATCATCTAAATATCCCACCGCTTGATTTAACTGCGTGCCTTCTTTCATCAAAAATAAATTTATGGTTTCGCCCGGCAGACAAATCGGCTTGAAAGCTTTTGAAACTTTTTCTAATGTTAAAACCCGCACATTTTTTGTGAGAGCAAATCTATACAAATTGAAATCAGCTGTAAAAATAGGTAACTTTTTTTCCGCGCATATTGCAGTAATCTTTGCATAGTGATCTTTCATATGGGCAAAATCTTTGTTGATTACCGTCAAAACATTTGACATGCCGCGCAGCTTTTCAAAAACAGCCGCCGCCCTTTTGGCGCGTTCCCTCTTAAGTAAAATCTTAGAAGATGTTGACTTTCTAATTTCATCAATTATAAATTTCGGCACAAAAAGATTCATATCAAAAAATTCTGTTTTGACAATAGCCAAAATCCGCCCATCCTCTAATACGCTCTGATCAATTAAAAACTTTTTCTGCTTTTCGCTAAATAACTTTTTGAAAAATTCTAAAATTTTTTTAAACATCTAAACAACTCCCGCAAGGGACGGCCCCTGCTTTACTTTAATTAATTTTTTTGCGCCTTTAATGTCGGGCAAAATGCCAAACCATATCTTAAAAGCCTCCGCACCTTGATATACAAGCATTCCCTCGCCTGTATCAAATTTTAAATGGCGTTTCTTTGCAAGCCTCACAAAAGGCGTTCTGGGCAGACATATTAAATCATAAATAAAAGCTGTTTTTTTAATTTGATTTATGTCAAAAGGCAAAAAATCCGCCGTATTTAAACCGCAAGACGAAGCGTTAAAAATTATATCCGAACTCTCCAAATACCGCTCAGTTTCATTTCTGTCTATAGCTTGAATATGAAATTTGTTTGCAAGATTTGCAGCTTTTTTATAAGTTCTGTTTGCAATAAAAATATTTTTCGCGCCCTGCTTCCTGCAGACATAAATAACTGAACGCGCCGCGCCGCCCGCTCCGTAAATAAAAACATTCTTGCCCTTAGCTAAAATATTTTTACTTTTTAAATCCGCATCCAAACCTAAATAATCTGTATTATATCCATAAAGTTTGCCGTCCCTTACCGCAACAGTGTTTACGCCGCCAATAGTTTTTGCAGCCTTATCTATAAAATTTAAATAAGGCAAAACTTCTGTTTTTAGAGGAACAGTCAAATTGAACCCAACAAAATTAAACGCCCTCAAAGCCTCCACTGCAACTTTAAGATCTTTTGAAGCAACCTCAAGAGCTAAATATGCGCAATTCATTTTGTTTTGTTTAAACCAGTGATTCTGAATAAGCGGCGATAATGTTTGTTTTATGGGACTGCCTAAAACTGCAAGATACTTCGTCTGGGGATCTAACTCTAACATCAGCCTTACTCCTTTGTAACTTGATTTTGTTGCAGCGTTTATGGTAAATGTTAATTTTATCAAAAAGTAAGGAGAAAATAAAATTTAGCGCCCCGCTTAAAAAAGCAAAGCGCTAAATTAATGACCGGCATCCTCTCTAAAAGAGATTTATTCCACGCTCATAGTCGTCCGTCTATTTCTAGCGCGATTGTTTGGAGAACTGTTTGGCGCAACAGGATACTGCGCCCCCACTCCCCAATATTCTATCTTGTCAGGATCAATTCCATTTTTCACAAACTCCCTGAACACCGCATCCGCCCTCCTCAAAGATACCATCGCATTGGCGCGCTCCGAGCCAATATCGTCTGTGTGGCCGATGATAATCACCTTCACATAATGCAGCCCCTTCAACTTCGCCGCCTCCTGCGCTATAACTTTCTTTGCATTGGCAGTTAAATTCCACTTGTTAAACTCAAAATGCGCAACCGTTACCGTGTAAATTGCATTTGGCGAAACTATCAAAGCCTCCGCGCTCTCATCCCCAATGCCCCCGCTTTCCACCACCCCAGCCTGCGCCTCTTTTGCCGCCTCAATCGCAATCAACTCCGCTTCCCGCGCGCTAACCTTCTTGCTCAATAT
>JAITCX010000189.1 GCA_031282945.1 Elusimicrobiota bacterium | reverse complement strand
TGCCCTCACCCAGGCGGGCGTGACAGAACAGACTGCTGTCAGTCACGTTAAAAGTAGAGTCGGCGCGGGGGCGAAAAAAATTTTCGCAAGCGCGGCGCCCGTAGGATGTCTTAGAAAACCCCAACGCCTGTCCTTGCCGCATCTTTTGCGATATTTGTGTGTCAAGAAAATTTGCACGTCCAAAACAGGACGCGCTTCATTTTCTTTCCTTCAAATCTCGCAAAATCTACGGCAATTACAGGCATTGTGATTTCCCAAGACATCCTATAAACTAAAAGGTAGCGCAAACAAATAAAAAGAAATAAATCAAATAGCGATATTTTTCTGTTTCTCTTTTATAGAAAAGAGAAGCAAGTTGCAAGTGTTGTTAGAAGTTTTTGTTTTGTTTCTTTTCCAAAAAGAGAATTAAGTTTCAACCGCCGTTAGTTTTGCTTCTTTTTCTAAAAGAAGGGTTTTTCTGTTTCTCTTTTTTCAAAAAGAGAAATAATTTCCAACGCTTTTTTACAAAAGCCACAAAAAAAACGGCTTTGCGCCGAAGCTCAAAGCCGTCTAATTTTTCCCACAATAACAAAACTAAATTTGCTCTATACTTCCCTTTTTACATAAGACTCATAATTATTTTCTATTGCATTATAATCGCCGTCAAAAAGTTCTGAAGAAATAATGAAATCCGCTGACGATCTCGTGCAGCCCACAACAATATTTGCAATCGTTGAAAGCCTTATCAAAGCTTTAACATCCACATCATGCGGTTGGGTGGTCATCGGATCGGTGAAAAATATTAAAATGTCCAACTCCCCAGAAGCTATCAAAGATCCCATTTGTTGATCGCCTCCCAAAGGTCCCGATTTCAACCGCTTGACAACAACTTTTAACTGCGGATATTTCTTATCATATAATTCTTGAACCATCCGTCCCGTCGTGCCTGTGCAAATCAGTTTATGCTTGGCAAGCCTTTGAGCGTTAAATTCCACCCATTGTATCATGTGCTGTTTGCAGGCGTCATGCGCAATAAGTCCAATTCTTTTAATTTTTAACACGATGCGCTCCTTTTAAAATTTTATTATGTAATCTAAGCCGAATTTATGCGTAACCTGTTCTACATCCGTTAAAAACAAATACCCAATATTTACCGCTTGGCCGCGCGTAATAGATAGCGCAAAGCCAATATCCAAACCAAAACTATTTTGATTTATTTGCGCGGTCTCCACCGCCACCCTCTGCTCTTTTAATGGATCTAAAGCTAAACTAACTTTTGTATTGCTTGCCATATCCCCAAACTGCCCTCTATAAAAAATACCAAAGTTTATATTAAATATTCTGCTTACAAGCAAAGTCTGTTCCAAACCAACTTTCACAAAATGCGTCTCGGTATCCTCATTAAAATAATAAAGCGCTTCCTCTTTTTGATTTCCCTCGTCATAATCTGGAATTTCCAATTGCATAATTTCATAACTTACAAAAGGTTTAATCCCAAGATTTGCCGCCTGAAATGTTTTGGAAATCTCAGCCCCAAATTCCATTTGATTTACGCTATACTGCGATCTATAAGATATATTATTTTGCACTCTGTCGGCCGTATTTGTAAGACTGCCCACAGCCCCAAAAACTCCTACATCTACAAATGTCCTAATTTGCGCATATCCAATCCCTTTTACAAGCGATGAATCAGTTGTAGAATTGTTCAACTTAAACTTTGGACTGGCAAGATTTAAAGCCGCCCCCAATAAGAAAACATTGCGCACAATAAATGTATCCACCCCCACCGCCGCCCCAATAGTATTTATAGAATACGCTTCATTTGCGCTATTATTATTTTGTGTAAAAGCATATTGCGGACTAATCCAAAAAGCGCCGCGCTCCGCTTTTGAAAACCTCGCCCCAACAATATCACCGCTTAAATTTTGAGCCGAAATTAAAAACGGCGCGCCCGCATTTTGCGTGTCCACAATCAAATCTTGGTTTACCTCAACTTTCCCGCCGACAATCATAAATCTCGCCGGCTCGCCGTTTTCCCCTCTCACAACGACCAATTGATAATCAGAATATTTTTCCAAGCCTATATAAAGCGGAACGGAATTGTCATAATCCATTTTTACGTCTACATTTTGAGAACCGCTCATATCATTTGCAAAAATGGAAAACGCATTATAACCTGAAGAATTATAATAAGCCTTATAAGTAGGCGCCAAAACAACTTCAATTTGAGAATCTTTAGAAAAACTCGCCTTGTTTGCATAAACGGCATAGGCGCTGTCGCCATAAAGATTCAACTTAATTTTTGTGTTGGGTCCCATTGAAAAACTTTGCACGTCCATTTTTCCAGCCCCCGTATACGTAAAAGACCCGCCCGCTAAAATAAAATTCAAAGATTCGCGTCCTATAATATTTCCGTCATAATCTAAATAAAAATTCGGATCGCCCGCTTGAGCGGCATTCCCAGCGGCATCCGCCAAAAGCCCAAAAGTCGGCTCGCCTTCTTGAGCGGCCTCCCCAGCGGCATCAGGCAAAAGCCCAAAAGAAAGAGTCGTCTGCAAAGCGGGACTGCCCCTAAACTTTGAGTCAATATTTGCATCGTTTGGATTCCACGCTGAAATTATATCGCCTGAAATTGTAGATTTTCCCATGATATTAATAGATTTCACATGCGCATTTTTTGAAATGTAAATGGCGGCATACCTGCCCGTAATAGTTCCGCCGATAATATTAAAATTTTCAACAATGGGCCCCGCAAGCTCATAGGGCAAAACGGATTTTTGATTGTAATTTGTATTTATATAAGAGCCGCGGTATGCAACGGCATTGCCCAGCAAATTGTCGCCGAAATCAAAACTCACGCCAATGCCGCCCTCGCCGTCTGCATTGATAATGCCGCGATGCACAATAGTATTTGACCGCCCATAATTTGCGCTAAGCCCCACGCCCATAAAACCGTTTGCTGTAATTTTTGCGCCCGCCGCAATGGTTATATTATTGCCCCAACCGTCAACTTTTACGCCCATGGAAGCAAACCCATCAGCTAAAAGCTGACCCGTGATATTTAATGTATTGGTGGAACCGTAAATATGCACGCCGATAGCCCAGCTCGTCGTGCTGGCAATGCCGTCAAGATAAGCGGTGCCTTCCCTATTTCTAGCATAAAAATTATTATCTATGGTTTTATTTTGATTGTCATAATAAACCGAGTATCCATAAAAATTAGCCCTGTCTACAGGAATGCCGATATCATTTAAAAGCGCCAGCTCAGCTTCCATAAAAACATTCCAGTTGCGGTAATTTTGATGGCTCATCATGGAATTTCTCAGCTCAGGATGAGACAGCTCTGGGATCCCCCACTCAAAACCATTTATTGGAATGCCCCACACATTATTGGGATTGTTTTCTTTTTGAACAACGGCGTTCCATGAACCGGCGGGAATGCCGCCCTGCAAAACTTCCAAAACCTCAGGTCCCTGAAAATATGCAAAACCATTTTTCATAATTACAAATTCTTGTGAACTATCGGTATTGCTCTCAATGATAGGCATCGTTCCCGCTTTCGCAGGTTTGCCCCAAGAATCCGCCAGATATCTATCATAAAGAGTTAGTGCGGTATCAATAGCATTAGGCGCCGCCGCAAGAGGAGTCGGCGTAGGCTCGGGGGAAGGCGCATAATTATACGGCATAAATATAATGTTGCCGGCGGTATCGTTACCTAAATAGGTCATAATGCCCATTGCATGTCCCGTCTCATGAACTATCACGGCGGAAAGCCCATTGTTGTTTTCATCATGGGAAACAATTGTCATTGGACCTGCATTAATTGTGTGCGGTTCTATCGGCGGTCCAAACTTGCCTATCTGTATACGGGCATAAGCTACCGCTGTGCTAGGAGACACAGCGCTATTATTGACGACAGCGCTTCCAAGATTTGTCATTCCTTCGCCTGTGGGGTCATGGCTACTGATAGCATTGGCGTTTTCCACATCATAAGTGACGACCATAATTCTAGCGGGATATATAGCGGCGGGCGGGTCTACAGGATCAGGGGGGCGGTTATTTAAAAGCAGCGCCCAATATTGCATACCGATTTGGAGCATTTGCAAATGTTTTTTCCTCAATGTCCAAGTGGAATCTCCCGACAAGTCGGGATCGCTATTATAGTCATAATGTTCCCACATATCGTAAATATCCAAATAAAAAAGGGGGACGCCGTATGGACTATCTATCTGTAAATTTTGATGAGCGTTTAAATTTTGGGTTTGCAAAAAAATTGCCGCAAGAAAGCCAACAGCTATAAAAAACTTTTTCATACTTGTCTCCTAATTTAGCCCTCTTGTAAACCCAGCCCTCTGGCAATAAGTTTAAACGCTTGCGAGGCAGGCATTTGAATAAACATATCTGTTATGGTATTTGTAAATTTAGATCGATGGGGGTTTATCTCCACTATTTTTGCGCCGTTTGTTTTTGCTTGAGCTGGAAAACTGGCGGCGGGATAGACAATGCCCGTTGAGCCGATCACCAACATTAAATCGCATTTTACGGTTTCCACCGTGGCATGCCTGATATCGTATTCAGGTAAATTCTCTCCGAAAAACACAAAATTTGGTTTTAAGATATCGCCGCAAGTTTCGCAGCGGGGAGGTCCGTCCTGCAAGTCAAATTTAAAAACTTCATATGCATTACCGCAAGTTTGGCAAATTAAAACTGAAGCCTGCCCATGCAAGTGATAAACTTTTTTGCTGCCTGCTTTAACATGCAAACCGTCAATATTTTGAGTGATGACAGATTTTATAACGCCTTGCTCCTCCATCTTAGCTAAAACATTATGCGATGGATTTGGAGAGGCCGCCAATGTCTTTGCGTAAAAACCCATGCTTAGCAAACGCCAACATTTCACTTTATGCGAATTAAAATAATCTATCTCAAACATATCCTCGCCATACTTTTCCCACACCCCGCCTTTGCCTCTAAAAGACGGAATCCCGCTTTCAACGGAAATTCCTGCGCCTGTAAAAGCTACGGCATACTTTGAGTTTTTTATATACCCAATGGCTTGGTCAATTACGTTTTGCATGATTTATCCTTTTTTCTCTTTTGAAAAAGAGAAACAGAAAACTAAAGTCATTTTTCTCTTTTTGAAAAAAGAGAAACAGAAAAACTAACGGCGGTGAACTCTTTTATAAAAAAGTGTTGGAAATTATTTCTTTTGAAAAAAGAAACAAAAAACGACACCTACAACTTATATTTTTTTCTTTAAAAAGAGAAACAGAAAATTAACGACACTTAAAATTTTATTCTCTCTCTGCAAAAGAGAGACAGAAATTTCTTTTGATACAGAAACAAAAAACGACACTTGCAACTTATATCTCTTTTCTTTAAAAGAGAAACAGAAAATTAACGCTCTTTAAACTTATTTCTTTATTTTTGTTTTGCGCTACCTTTTGGTTTTGCGGCGCCGCGCTTGCGAAAATTTTTTTCGCCCCCGCGCCGACTCTACTTTTGACGTGACTGACAGCAGTCTGTTCTGTCACGCCCGCCTGGGTGAGGGCAAAGGAAACTTCCAGTT
>JAITCX010000130.1 GCA_031282945.1 Elusimicrobiota bacterium | reverse complement strand
ACGCATTGTTTTGCAATCGGTAAAATTTTATCTAATGAAATAAAAGATACGTCTATTGTTACAAAATCTATAATATCTTTTAAAAGGTTTATATCAAAATACCTGAAATTTATTTGTTCAATGCTCACTACTCTTTTATCCTGTCTCAATTTAAAATCTAATTGCGCTTTTCCCACATCTACGGCATAAACTTTTTTAGCGCCGTTTTGCAAAAGACAATCCGTAAAACCGCCCGTAGATGCGCCTATATCTAAACATATAAAATCCGCAACTGATATTTTAAATTTTTCTAAAGCGGATAAAAGTTTTAAGCCTCCCCTTGAAACAAAAGGATTGGACTTTGCAATTTCAATATTTATATCGTCTAAAAAATTTTGACCGGCTTTATCAACTAAAACGCTGTCTACAAAAACAACGCCGCTCATAATAAGGGCTTGCGCCTTTGAACGATTAAGCGCAAGCCCATGTTCAACCATTAAAATGTCAAGACGCTTTTTCACGGCATCCTTCTTTTGTAAATATTTTCAAACTTTTATTCCAATACTATTTTATAGTCGTCTCGACCCAAACTCTCATCGGCCTTTATCTCAAAATCAGTTTTAAAAATTTCTTTAAGGCGGGGACGCCGCTGCTTAAAATATTCCAAAAGTTCGGGATTAACATTAATTTTTCCTGTACCAAAATGCGCCTGTATATTCATTTTATCCAAAGTCTCGCACACTTTTACAAAAGCGCTTTCTCCTGAAGTAACCTGCCCAAGCCCATTGCACAGCGGACAAGTCTGCCCCATTAAAGATAAAAGCGATTCTCTTTTTCTTTCCCTTGTCATTTCAATAAGTCCAAGTTTTGTAATCGGCCAAATTTTTATTTTTGCTTTATCGCCTCTTGTAACAGCGCGCAATTTTTCTAAAACTTTTTGTCTGTTTAGCGCTTTTTTCATGTCTATAAAATCTATTACAATTATTCCCCCGATATTTCTCAACCGCAGCTGTCTTGCAACTTCCTCAGCCGCTTCTATATTTGTTAAAACCGCAGTATCCTCTTGAGAGTTTCTGGCTGTAAATTTTCCGCTGTTTACATCTATAGCGCAAAGCGATTCAGCTTCTTGAATTATCAAGTATCCGCCGGATTTCAATTTTGTTTTATTTGAATACAAAGCTTTGATTTCTTTTTCAATGCCGAAAGCTTCAAAAATTGGTTTTTGACCGTCATAATAAGCAATTCTATCAATAAATTCAGGCGATACCACCTTTAAAAATTCTACCACCTCATTTACTTCTTTTTGCGAATCTATATGCATAAGCATTACATCTTCAGAAAAATAATCGCGCACCGTTTGAAAAACAACGCCTAAATCTTTATGAATAAGTTTCAACGGTTTAGACTTTTCAAATCTCTCAGTTACAGCTTTCCAAATTTTACGCAAATAACTTATCTCCCTAAGCAGTTCATCCTCAGTTGCATCTTCAGCTTCTGTGCGGATGATAAATCCCCCGGGTCCGTCTTTTTTTGCATTGTAAACAATTGAACGCAGTCTATCCGTTTCTTGTTTGTCCTCTATATTTCTGGAAACTCCAACATTATTGCTAAAGGGCATAAACACTAAAAACCTGCCCGGCAAAGAAATATCCATTGTCACTTTTGGACCTTTTGTGCTGATAGGTTCTTTATAAACCTGCACCATAACCTCTTGATCAGGTTTTAAATATTTTGAGATATTGCTGGCCTCGCCCGCGCGGGCGCCTTTTATAACAATGTCCCCGCCGCCTAAATAAGCGCTTTTTCCAAACCCAATATCTATAAATGCAGAGTTTAAAGCAGGCACAACATTCCCAACTGTCCCTTTATAAATATTATTTAAAATTTTTTCCGACTCCCGTCTTTCTATAAAGAGATCAAACAATTTTCCGTTTTCCAAAACGGCAACTCTTGTCTCCTCCAATCCTCTATTTACAACAATTTCCTTTTTCACAAAAACTCCTTATAACTAAAAACTTTTTAATATTGTCTATGATGAGTATGACGTCTTATTGAAATAGAACATAAAATCCCAACGGCGCACATAGATGAAACGATAGACGATCCTCCATACGACAAAAGCAATAACGGCATTCCCGCCACAGGCATCATTCCCATAACCATACCAATATTTATAAATGCATAAAAAGCAAACATCGTGGCAATACCCACCGCCACAAAAGATCCATAAGAATCTTTTGCATTTCTGGCAATGGCTAAAGCCCGCCACAAAAAGAAAAAATAAATCAATATCACCCCTTGCGAAAATACCCAGCCGCCTTCCTCGCCTACAGTTGAAAAAATAAAATCGGTATGCTGTTCAGGCAAAAATCCCAAACGCGTTTGCGATCCCCGTCTAAACCCTTTGCCTAAAATTTTGCCGGATCCCACCGATATTTTTGATTGAATAATATTGTATCCGGACCCGCGTTGATCTATTGTCGGATCTAAAAAAACTATCAAGCGTCTGCGCTGATAATCTTTCAATGCTTTTTCAACTCCTATGGAGCCGATGCAGCCCGCAACTATTGATACGCTTAAAATCAATGGAAAAAGCATCGATACTCTTATCCGTAATTTTCTACACAAAAACCAAATAAAAAATAGCGCCAAAAGCAAAGCGATGATCAAATATCCCCACCCCAAAGGCGTTTGAGACGCATACAAAATTTTTACAATAATAGAACTCGAAATGGTTATGCCTTTTGCGCTAAAAAAAGTCATCATCAGCGGAATGCCTGTTGCGATGGCGCCGAAAACAACAATACACAAAATATAAAACCATTCCACGCCCGCCAAATACAACAAAACTATCGTAACGGGAAAATACGAAAGCGTTGAAGAAAAATCAGGCTGCATCATTATTAAACCTAAATGCCCAAGCAAAAGTAAAAAAGCGTAGACGATAAAAATCGGCTTTTTTAATTCTTTAACCGTTTTAGTTAAAAATGAGGAGATAACTAAAATATACATAATTTTTGCAAGTTCAACCGCTTGAAAAGACGCCACCCCAAAATTAAACCACCCTCTTGTGCCTCTGACTGTAACGCCGAAAATCAAAACGGAACCCAAAAGCAAAAGCGATAAAATGTATACCCATTTATCCAATTCTAAATAATGCTGATAATTAAACCCTGCCAAAATGAGCATCAAGAAAAATCCGACAATTACAGCCGATCCCTGCACAGGCAAATATTTTGCAGAAAGTCCAGCCGCTCCGGTAACGGATGCAATTGAGGCAAAACCAATGGCCAACAAAAGCGCCATAGAAATTACAAGCCCCCAGTCTATATTCAAAAGAAATTCTTTAATAAAACTTTTTTGTTGTGCCATTTGATCTCCAAATTTTGCGCTTATATGCGTGCGTTTTGTTTAAAAAAAAGCGCATCTAAAAAATATTTTACCGCCCATGATATTTCCGCATTAGCAAAATAATTCGGTTTATTTAACGGACTAAACATATGGGCAAAACTTTCAGCTTTGTATCCGCCAAACCAACCCCCGCTTTTGTTTTGCAATCTAACAGCATAATCAAAAGCAAGATCTCCTTTATCATTTAATCCAAGTTTATAGTATATCAATGCAAATTGAAAAAGTCCGGTGGAACAAATCCAATATACATTTTTATAAGCAGGAATAGACCCATCATTTTTTTGCAAATACGAAACTTTTTGCATTGCTTCTAAAGCCAGCGGAATTTCCTGCATGTCTATCAATCCTTCAATTATATAAGCATAAAAATGGGATAAGATATTAAAATTTAAAATATCGTCCATTCTTGTTTTTTTATAATAGGATAACACACGCTGAGCTTGTTTTATATAATTGGGATTGTCAAATTTCACTCCCGCCTCCACCAAAGGCGATAGACAATAAATATGTATGAGTTCTGAACAAATTCCATCCTCTCCCCACGCTTTCACGGAAGGCGTTGTGAGGCGTCCATCCTCATTGATATTAGAAATTATCCAATCGGCCGCCTTTATAATATTGGCTTTAACCTGCGGCAAAATGGGGCTTATTGCAAGCAATCCTTTTATTATTTGAGCTGTGTCAAAAACATATGGATCGGCATCCGCTGGATCATACCAACTCCCGTTTGGTTTTTGAATTTCACATAACCATTTTGCATATTGCTCCGCTAAATCATTCATTCCAAAATTCAATAGCGAACCTATATAATATCCGCTCACCTCAGGATAAGGTTTTCTCGTTTTAGACGAGACATATACGCCGGCATTTTCCATTGTATTCTTATATATCCAATTTTTAGCTAAATTAAAAGTTTTTTGAATATTGATATCTTTCTCCTTATTTTTTATTGTATAGCAAAATCTATTTACATAAAAATGCATTTTACTTGAACTAATTGTATTTGGCAAACCAGCTATTTTTAAAAGCGCCTCAACAGCTCTATCTGTGGATTTGCCGTCCCGACTGCCGTAACAATTCTCTATTATTGCATCGCTATTGCGTTTTTTATTTAACTCATCTTCAACGATTGGTTTTAGGTTTTGCGAACTAACCGCAATGGGAGCCAATTTAAAAATGTCATCGTAATATCTCTGGCGCGCATCGTCTCTTACACTAAGCAAAACAGCGGGAGCTTTGGTTAAATAGATCCCCTCTGTGCTTGCTCCGCTTTTTGCATCTGCAATTATAATATCGGCCATTAAAGCGATATCGCTAAGAGGCGTATTGCCTTGCGCGACATAATCTGAAATATTATTTATTACATCCATATCTTTTTTATATTTTTCAAATCTATACGTGCAATGATGAGGTTTAGTTAAAACGAAAAAATCTTTTCGCAGGGCTTGGATTTGTTTAGAAAACATTTGTATAGAACTATCCTCATCCCAAGTCGGCAGATAAACTACAATGGGCTTATTTGTTTTTATAGAATATTTTTCAAGCATTTCAGCTTTTGTTTTGGGATGATTAAAGAAATCATCATGTTTAGGATACCCCACAGCATAAATTCTATCTCTATTTATAAACTGCGAAATTTTATCTTTAGAAAATTGCCCATGTACAATTTTTGCATCAAAAAATTGCGCCGCTTTTTTAGAATGAAAAAAACTATCTCTATTAAAAGCCACTCCATATTGCAAACTCACTTTTTTGTTTTTATAATGCGATATCAAACTTGCAAATTGCGTTGTCATTGCGATATCGGCATTTATATCTGAGTTTTCTTTATAATCTAAATTTAATTCTTTTAAAATTTCTATAGCTTTTTTATAATCAAACCAAGCTGTTGGAGCCGCTGGTTGAGCTACAAAAACAGCATTATGGCCTAACTTTCTCAATGCATAATAAAGCGGTTGAAAATGAAATATTTCAAAAGAATCTACTAGGAAAAATTCTACAGACAACTTATAATTTAAATTCAAAATTATCTCCTCTTCTCAATGAATTACAACACATTAACCGCAAAATTCCAAATCCATTTTATACAAAAAAATTAAACGCTAAATTCACATATTTTCTTTTTTACTGCGCTGACAATATTTTCGTCCATTGCATCAAAAACATCGCTTTTATCTTGCAGAAAAAAACGCTTAAGTTCGGCATTTCTATGGGTAAAACTATCCAGAACGCCGCCGCGCTTGCCTCTTTGCATATACTCCTCAAAAGATTTTATATAATAGTGATTTATCCAAATTTTATCAATCGGCAAACTTAATGCAGCGACAGGCATACTAAAAAAAATTTCAGGATTTACAATATTTTTATTAGCGTCTACGCTAATGCCTTTAACATAAAAACCATGGCTGCTTTTTGTACTGATAAAATCTCTTGGATTTACAATAGCTTTAGCATAAGTTTCTCTGTATTTATCATCTGCCCTATGTTTATAATTTTCTAAAACTAATCCAGCAGGTTTGGTTTTATGCCCACTAGAACCATAGACTTTCCAACGAATAAAAATTTGGCTAAACCCATCAAAACTTTTTAGAAATTCTTTCAAGGTAGAATTTTTACAAACTATAAATTCATCTAAATCCACGGCGCAAACCCACTTTATTTTATTTGCATATTTTTTTATTGTTTGTCCATAACAATCCAACTGTTTATTTCGTCCGTGTTTTGGTCCCGGAAAATATGTATAGTCTACTATGCCCTTTTCTATATATTTTTTCAAAATTTCTTTTGTATCGTCTGTGCTCTCATCGTCATACAAATAAAACTTCTCTACGCCCATTATAAGATGATAGCAAATCCACTCGTCTAAATAAGGCCCTTCGTTTTTCATTATCGCTACAATTGCAATTTCATTTTCAAAAACAATATTTTCCCTTTTAAACTTGCCGTTCTTTATTTTGCAATATTTAATAAATGTCAATAACCCAAAATTAAAAATATTGTCTAAATCTTTGCGCAGACGTTTTCTTGCAGAACTCGAAGGAACAAAATTTATAAAAACTTTAAATACTTTTAAAATAATTTTTTTCACAACCCATTTTGCTCCTTATATATTTTTTTACAAAAGCTATAAAAAAACTTAACGCGCTCCCGCACTTAACAATTTTAAAAAAATTCCGCCTAACAAATTTTGAAAGCTCTTTAATGTTTGCAGATTTTTTCATATTTGAAATTAAATACCGCCAATATTTTTTTTGACAATCTCTATTAAACCTATCCAAATATTTTACATTTAAAAGAAACCGCCAATATGTCCGCTCTAAAACATTTTTGACATTTTGACCGCTTAAACTCACGCTGTGCTGTCTATAAAAATAAAGAGCATACTTTATATGATAGGCGCAAAAACCCGCTAAATACGCCCGCATCCAAAAATCATAATCTTCAACTAAAAATAAATTTACATCATAGCCGTTTAACTTTTTGGAAACTTCCGCCTTGTATAAAAAACATGCCCCCCCCACATTGGCATATAAAACATTTTCAAAATCCAATAGCTCATAATAACTAATAATATTGTCAAACTCATCTATCATTAAAAAATCGCTGCAGACAATATCTACTTTTTTTTCTTGCAAAGTTTTAAGCATAGAGCTTAGAGCATTTGGCAAATAAAAATTATCGTCTGATGTCCAAGTATAAAACTCGCCTGAGGCATGCGAAAAACCAACATTTAAAGAAGCTGGAAGTTTTAAATTTTTTTCATTTTGAAATACTTTTATGCGTTTGTCTTTTTGCGCATATTCTTTGCAAATTGAAAAAGTATCGTCCTTTGAACAATCGTCAACTAAAATCAATTCCCAATTTTTATAGTCTTGCCCAATGCAGCTCTCTATAGATTTTGCCAAATATTTTTGCCCATTAAAAACTGGACATATTATGGATATCAAAGGTTCATTTATCATCAAAAAACGCCTTTACCCTTTTTAATATTTTCTGGCTGGCTCTCCCATCCCCATATGGATTTGCAACTTTAATTCTGGTTTCAGCTCTGCTCTTAGCCAAAATTTTTGACGCTTCCAAAATAATCTTTTTCTCGTCAGCTCCAACAAGTTTAGACACCCCAGCTTCAATAGCTTCCTTTCTCTCAGTTTCATACCTAGCCACAAGCGTGGGCAAACCAAAAGTTGGAGCTTCCTCTTGAATGCCCCCAGAATCAGTTAAAATTAAATGCGCATTTTTAGCTAGGAGCGCAAGCGAAGGATAATTTAATGGTTGAATTAGTTTAATATTTTTTATATTGGATAGGCTTTGATATACTTTATCTTTTACATTTGGATTTGGATGCACAGGAACAACAAAAACAAAACCGCTAAATTTATTTGCTAAAACTTTTATAGCGTTTAAAATTTGTATAAGGCGCTTACCATGATTTTCCCGTCTGTGAACAGTTATTAAAACTATATTTTGTTTATCAATATCTATTTTTTCTTTAGCAATATTTTTTCTTGCCGCCGCAACGGCGTCTTTTGCAATGCATCCAAGCGCATCAACTACCGTATTTCCCGTAATAGCAATATTTTTCTTATCTACGTTTTCCTTTAAAAGCGCATCATATGCCCTTTGAGTCGGCGCAAAATGTAGCGAGCTAATTCTAGTCAACATCTGCCGCAAAGCTTCCTCAGGAAAAGGTTCGCCTAAATTGTAAGAACGCAATCCCGCCTCAACATGAAAAACCGGAATATGATGGTAAAATGCGCTAAGGCCTGCGCAAAAAGCGCTCATCGTATCGCCTTGCACAAATACCCCGTCAAAATTATTGACCTTGCTAAATAAATTTTGAAACTTCAATAATAACTTTGATTGCAAATCCAAGAGGGTTTGATCCGCCGTCATAACATTAAAATTTATATCGCTCTTTAACTTAAAAAACTTTAATGTTTTATCTGAAAGTTCTTTTTGCTGCTGGGTATTTAATAATATCGCTTTATATTTTTTTTCTTTTCTAAACTGCAAAATTAAAGGCGCCATTTTTATAACTTCCGGCCTTGTCCCAACAACAAATAAAAATCGACTTTTTTTATTGGTCCTCATTTGTTTTTATAGCCAACCTTTTTTCAAAATACGCTTCATATACCATTCTAGCTATCGGCGCCGCATTGGCGCTTCCGCCTCCGCCGTTTTCAACTATTACAGCTATCGCAATTTCAGGATCGTCTGCAGGCGCAAAAGTTACAATCCAAGCATGATCATCGCCCTGCGGATTTTGAGCCGTCCCCGTTTTTCCCGCTACCTTTATATTTTCAAAATATAAACGCCTCGCCGTGCCTCTTTCAACAGTGCCTATCAATGCCTCATGCAATAAATCCCATGTGCGTTTAGCTAATTTTATGGGCTGGCCTTTTTTCACTTTATGCGCATAGAGCTGCTTGCCGTCATGCGAGACAATATTGTCAACGATATAAGGTTCATAATATGTCCCCTTGCTTGCAACGCTTGCCATCATCACAGCCATCTGCAAAGGCGTAACCCAAAGCGCCCCCTGCCCAACGCCCACATTGACTGTATCGCCCTGTCCCCACGGACCCCTCTCTTTACCTCTTGCGCGTTCTCTCTTCCACTCAGGCGTTGGCACAAAACCTCTTTTTTCATTTGGCAAATCTATACCTGTCAGCTCCCCCAAATGAAATCTATATGCAAATTCGTCTATAACATTTATGCCCAAACGCAATGCCAAATTATAAAAATATACATTGCAGGATTGCGCTAAAGCTTCCGCCAAATCAACTTTGCCATGCCCTTTGTGAAGCCAACATAAAAATCTCTTATTGCCTAAATCAAAATACCCCGGACAAAATTTTGTCTCTTTTGGATCTACGCCGTTTTCTAAAGCGGCCGCAAAACCTACAATTTTAAAAATTGAACCCGGCGCATAAAGAGCCTGCGTAGCGCGGTTATAAAGCGGCAGTTTTCTGTCTTTTAAATATTGCGCAAAATCTTCCGCTTTTACTCTATTTGCATCAAAACTCGGCGCGCTCACCAGCGCCTTAACCGCCCCGCTCCTCACATCTATCACAACCACGGCTCCACGTCCTGTTGAACTGTTGCTCAAACCCTGATAAGCCGCTTCCTGCAGTTTTGGATCTATTGTCGTATAAATGCTGTTTCCAATAACAGGCGGGATATATCTAAAAACGCTCGTCTGAATTCCTTTGACGTTTACTTCAATCTGCCAGCCGCCGTCTATGCCGCGCAAATATTTGTCATAAGCTTCCTCTATTCCGCCGCGGCCGATATAATCGCCTTGTTTATAGTCGGCGCCTCTAGCGGCCGCAAGCTCCTCTTTTGTTATTTCGCCGGTATAGCCGAAAATATGGCTGTTTGCGCCGGGATTATTGTAGAGCCTTTGGGCAAATTCTAAGACATGCACGCCGTTTAAATTTAACCTGTTTTCCCTAATTCTAAACATGTCGTATGTAGAGATATTCTCGGAAATAACAACCATTTTTCCGGTTTTCATGCTCTCCTCAAGATAAGGTCTGATATCTTTTTTGAGAATAGAATTTAATTCATTAATTACCAAATCGGTGGGCATGCCGCTTTTGTCAAATGGATAGAAAACTACAGAATATGTGAGGGTGTTTTGAACCAACATTGAACCGTCCGCGCCGTAAATTATGCCGCGCGGGGCTTGCTCGTTTACGCTAAAAATACGCTGCTGCTCAGAGATGCGCCGGTAATAATCGCCTCTTAAGACTTGCAAATAAAAAAGCCTTACGGACAGCAAGAGAAATAAAATTATAAAAATTACAACTATTTTCCCCTGTCTATAGAGAAACTCAGAAAATGAAATCTTTTGACCAGTTTGCCAAACCACAACTCTATCTCCTTACCCGCCTAGCCATATCTAAAACTCGCAAAATTAAAAATGCAAAAGGCGCGAAAATAACTGTTTCTATTAAAGTAAAAAGATTCCTCAAGTTTACAATTGATTCAAAAACAGTTGTTGAAGTTTTATTAAAAGCTATATAAATTACCGCCAATAAAAACCAATAAACTACCATAGAAATCGCCGTAACAAAAAACTGCACAGATACTTGCTGGCCGTCCAATTTTCTAATAATTGGAGGCATTATAAATCCTATAATTGTAAGAACCAACATCCTCAACCCAAACATATCAGTCGCAAAAGCGTCCCAGCACATGCCAAATAAAAAGCCCGCTACGCAGGCTTCAAAACGGCCGCCGTAAATGCTCAAATACAAAATCGTTATCATAATAAAGTTTGGAAACACTTTATAAATATTTAAATACATTCCAAGAAAAAACTGGATAAAAATTATTATAAGAAAAAATATTATGGATAAAAAAACTTTTCTCACCGCCCCTCCCTCTCTTGCGCATTAGCATTTTCTAAAGCCGCTTGTTCCTGCACGTTAGGCGCGCTTTGCGCGGATTGAGGCGCAGAAGTTCTGCGGCGCTGCTGCTGGCGCGGTCTAGCTTGAGCTTGAGGAGGCGCCGCGGGCGTCTGCAAGGCTTGAGGTTGGGGATTAGTAATAGGAGCCGCCTCCGCATTTTGCACTCTAGGGGGGCGCACAGGCGCAATCTTATCTTGCGCCGCAACATTTACCTCTCGTCCAACCAAAACAATAACCCTGTTGACATCCGCATCAGAAAATAAAACTCTCGCCGTGGCGACTTTAGAATCCAATAATGCCGTATTAGACACTGACTGCACAATTGCAACTGGAGTGCCGGCCGTAAACACTGAACTGAGATTGCTTACCACAAGCAAATCTCCTTCTCTAATGTCTGCATCCATAGGTATATATGTAATTTTCAAAAGCGGACCGTTTGCGCCTTCCGCCAAACAATAAATATTTTTATCTTTAACCATAACAGGCACAACGGAAAGCGGATTTGTTATGAGAGCGACCTTTGAAGAATTGGGCTGCGCTTCATTAATTCTGCCAAGCGCATAAAGCGTTCCGTTTTCGTCCATCAATTCAACGGGAAGCTGCTCTCTAATATTTGAATGCGTCCCTTTGTCAATTATAATCCATTGATACCATTGGCTAGGCTCCCGCAAAGTGACAGAGGCGAAAACCGTCTGCACTAACTGGATGCTGTCAATTTTTAAAAAATCTATTAAACCGTAATATTGAGCGCTCATCTGTTGATAGTTATACAGACGATCGGTCAATTCTTGGTTGATTTCTTTTAATTTTAAGTTGTCTTGGTGGACATTAATTAAAGATTTAATGTTTTGGGAAATGTCGGCTGAGGAGTCTAAAAGCTGGCTGGCCGCAGAGACGGAAGGATATAATATATAATAGACGCTATTTTTAAATATGCGCACATACGGCGTAGTATTAAATATGAGGCAAAAAATACTTATGAAAAGTAAAACTATAAAAATGAACGGTTCAACCCTAGTTCTCTCTTTGTCTTGCATGGCGGTAGATCAAAATCTGTTAAATGGACTCTGTTGGATATTATCCAACTCTTCCATATAGATTCCCGTTCCACGCGCAACGCAAGTAAGCGGATCGTCAGCGCGGCTAACAGGCAATTCCGTTTCCTGCGCTAACAACTTGTCAAACCCTCTCACCAGCGAACCGCCGCCGCTCAAAACTATGCCGCAGTCCACTAAATCAGCGGACAACTCTGGAGGCGTTTCCTCTAAAGTATTTTTAATTATTTCAATTATTTGTCTTATTGGTTCCGCAAGGGCTGTTCTAATTTCCTCTGAGGTGATTTTTATAATTCTGGGAAGCCCCGTTATTTGATCTCTGCCCTTGACATCCAAAGTCATCTCCTGCTCTAAAGGATAAGCCGAGCCGATTTCCATTTTCACATCCTCAGCGGTATTCTCGCCGATTATTAAATTATATTTGCGTCTAAAATAGTTTACAATAGCCTCGTCCATTTCATCGCCTGCAATGCCAACAGATTTTTTCACAACCATTCCGCCCAGCGACAAAACCGCAACTTCAGTCGTTCCGCCGCCGATATCCACAATTAAGCTGCCTTCGGGTTCTTGGATGGGAATGCCAGCCCCAATAGCCGCGGCAAGAGGCTCGTCAATTAAATGCACCTCGCGCGCCCCAGCCTGCTCTGCCGATTCTCTCACAGCGCGTTTTTCAACTTCCGTAATCCCGGATGGCACGCCGATAACAACGCGGGGGTGGATAAATGTTCTTCTGTTATGCACTTTCTTAATGAAATATCTAATCATTTTTTCGGTAGCGTCAAAATCAGCGATAACGCCGTTTCTCAACGGCCTCAATGCAATAATGTTGTCAGGAGTTTTTCCCAACATCCTCTTTGCATCAATGCCGATTGCAAAAATTTTTTTGGTGCTTTTCCCCATCGCCACAACGGACGGTTCCCTCAGCACAATGCCCTGCCCTTTAATATAAATTAAAACGGACGCCGTGCCCAAGTCAATACCCATATCATTTGAAAACATCCTGAATAAATAATTAAACATTTCTACACCTTTTTCATAATTTTTTTAACGCCAATAAACTTGTGATTTTATTATAGCACAATTAACAGAAATTCACAAGTATTTATCACATTTTACACAATTAATTTAACAATTGCAACAGATGCGGCATCCCCGCGTCTTTGGCCGGCTCTAAAAATTTGAGTATATCCGCCGTTTCTGTCTTTATACCTCTGACCTAAAACTTTTACAAGCTTTTCAACAACTTCTTTGTTGGCAATTTCAGCATGAATTGCTTTAACAGCCTGTAAATCTCCAACTTTAGCTTTAGTAATAAGCCTCTCGGCAAAGCGCACCAATTCTTTTGCTTTTGGCAAAGTGGTGGTAATTTTTTCATGCAAAAATAGACTTGTAGTCAAATTTCTCATCATAGCCTTTTTATGAGAAGGCGTTACTTGCAGTTTGCTGCCATTATAAGTTTTTATCATTTAATTGCTCCCATCCTCATTTGCATCATCAGCCAAAGCCAAACCGACTTTGCCCAATTTATCTTTAATATCCTCAATAGTTTTTTTACTAAAATTTGTAAAGGAATCCAATTGAGATTCGCTGAGCGCAACGAGTTCTTTTGTTGTTTTAACTTTTATTTTTTTAAGCGAGTTCATTGCTTTTGTGGAAAGATTAAGCGCGCTAAGCGGTCTATCTATCGGCTCGGTCTTATCATCATTTTCTTCCGCCTCGCCCTCACTTTCTTTTGCAATTTGATGGGACGGCGTTTCTTTTTCGCCGATAAAAATTGACAGAGCGCTTCTCAATGTCAAAGCGGCGTCATGCAATGCATCCATAGGACTCACCGATCCGTCCGTCCAAATCTCCAAAACTATTCTGTCATAGTTTAAAGTTTGTTCAACGCGGGTATTTTCAACCTCATAATTAACTTTAACAACCGGCGAATATAAACAGTCCAATAAAATTGTCCCAACGGGATACTTTGAAGCCTGCGATTCATCGGCCAAAACATATCCAATTCCAGCGGTGACATCCATTTCAATTTCAAGCGTAGCTCCGCTGTCCAAATTTGCAATTTCCTGATCGGGATTCATCACCTCAACATTTGCATTAGGCGTAATGTCGGCGGCAGTTATTTTTCCCGCTTTAGAGACTTTTAAATATAATTTATCGCTTAAACCCGTATGGAGTTTTACCCGCACTTTTTTCAAGTTTAAAATTATTCTTGCAACATCCTCTTTAACGCCTTTAAGCGTTGCAAATTCATGCAAAGCTGTAGCGACTTTTATAGCGGAAATTGCAGAACCGGGTATGCTTGAAAGCAAAACTCTGCAAAGAGAATTGCCGATAGTATGGCCGTAACCGCTTTCAAAAGGTTCGGCGGTAAAGCGCCCATAATATGGGGTAGCTGTTTTTTCATCTAATGTAAGAGTGCGTAATTTTGCTAGATCTTTCATCTATGTGCCTCATTTTATTTTTTATTTTGAATAATATTCCACAATTAACTGGCTGTCTATAGGGTGGGCGGCTTCTCCTGCAAGAGGCTCGCTTATAACCGACCCTTCTATTTTATTTTTATCAAAACTTAGCCAAGCTGGGGCGCTTATAGCATTTTTTTCAATCCAGTTTTTTAACTGCGCATTTGTTTTATATTTTGAATTTACTGTAATTATATCGCCTATCTTAACTTGATAGCGCGGCACATTAATTTTCTGCCCATTAACTAAAACAATGCCATGATTTACAAGCTGTCTTGCCATTTTTTTTGAACTTGCAAGTCCAATTCTAAATACGACATTGTCAAGCCTCAATTCCAACAATTTCAACAAATTGTCGCCTGTAGATCCCTTCATTTTTTCAGCGTCCTCATAATAATGCCTAAACTGCTGTTCGGTTAAACCGTAAAGCCTGCGCGCTTTTTGTTTCTGGCGCAAATGTCTGGCATAATCCGACATCTTTGTTCTTTGGGCGCCATGCTGGCCGGGTCCATTTTTACCTCTTTTTTTATCCAATGCGCAATTAGTTGAGCATCTTGTTCCTTTCAAAAAAAGTTTTTCTTTTTGGGAGCGGCATAGCTTGCAAGCTGACCCTAAATATCGTGACATTAAAAAACCTCCATTTCCTTAAATATTGCTTTAAACTCTTCTCAATTTTGGCGGACGGCAGCCGTCATAAGGCACAGGCGTTATATCTCTTATCATTGTTATAGCCAAACCCGCCGCCTGCAAACCTCTGATAGCCGTTTCTCTGCCGGAACCAGGCCCGTTTACAAAAACCGCAACAGTTTTAACGCCCATATCCACCGCTTTTTTCCCTACGGTTAAAGCTGCGTTCTGCGCTGCAAAAGGAGTTCCTTTTTTTGTGCCTTTAAAACCAGAACCGCCTGCAGACGCCCAAGCCAAAGTGTTGCCCCTGTCGTCTGTTATGTTGACAATAGTATTATTGAAAGATGATAAGACATAAGCCCTTGCCACACCACCTAAATATCTTTTCTTTTTTG
>JAITCX010000061.1 GCA_031282945.1 Elusimicrobiota bacterium | reverse complement strand
TACCATGAAATTGTCTATGTGATAGCTCAAAATATTTTGGTGTTGTCGGTGGGGGATGAATTTTTGGGGTTTGCTGGAAAGACTGACATGGAAAATTTGCCAAACCGTGCAAATGTAAGTATTGCGGTAACGCTTGAGCAAGCTGAAATTATAATGTTGGTAAAACAAAAAGGCGTCTTAAAATATGCGATACGCCCAGCGGGCGATATGGATATAAATCAGACAAAAAATTTGCAGGTATCTGATCTTATAAAAGATGCCAATGCGCAAGGGGGATCCTCGTCTATTTCGCAAGATGCGGATAAAAGCAAAAAAGAGATTATGGAATTATTGAGTAAATACAATAAATAATCGGTAATTATTTTTTGTATTTGAAATACGGCGCGGCTGAAGTTTTTCCTTTCTTTAGGCGCGCTTTGGGGCTTTGCAAAAAGCGATGAGGTTTTTGCAAAGAAAATAGGGGGGCTTGGCGGTCGGCGGCTTTGCCGCCGACCGCCCTTTTAAAAAACTCGCTTAGAGATAGCGGGGATTTTTATTTTGAATTTAGAAATTAGTTTTGCAGTGCAAGGAAAAATTTAAGGGGAGGGGAGCGAGTTTTTTAAAAGGTTTTTCGCCCGAGCTGTTCGGGCGAAAACAAGCCCCAGAGTTGCGGTGGGTCGAAGAATTATAGATTTTGGGAGGAGCCAAAAAAGTTGAGGTTTTAGAATAAAATTGAACATTTTAAAAATAACTTTTGGGACGGGAGTTGTTGCTTTTGAGAGATGAGGGGGAAATTCTTATTTTGTTCTTTTTAAAAAAAGAATAAGGAGAGAAATAGCGGCAAGTGATAGATTTAAGATTTCAGCAAAAGCCAAGAAAGTTGAGGGCGCAAGCTGAAATTTAATAGTTGAAAAAATGATTTTACAGATGGGAGTTGTTGCTGTTAAGAGATGAGGAGGAAAATTTTTATTTTGTTTTTTGAGAAAAGAGTAGGGAGAGAAATAGCGGTGAGAGGTGGATTTGAGGGTTCAGGGTGAGCCAAGAAAGTTGAGGGGGGCAAGGGGAAATTTAATAGTTGAAAAAATGATTTTGCAGAGGGGAGTTGTTGTTGAAAGATGAGGGGTGAAATTTTTATTTTGTTTTTTTAAGTGCGAAAGTTTTTGACCAATAAATATGTAGTTGCCCTTGTTGTGTCTTTGGTGTTGCCGTGTCGTGTTTTTGTTATTGTTGTGTCGTATTTTTGTTGTTGTTCTTGTGTCTTTCTTGTCGTTGTGTCTTTGTCGTGTTGTACTCTCGCCTGCGCTCTTTTTATTTTTTAGCCTAGCGAAAGCGGCAAAGCGCCTGTCTATGCGAGAAATTTTTTTCGCCAAGAGGGCAAAGGAAACTGGAAGTTTTCTTTGCCCTCACCCAGGCGGGCGTGACAGTACAGACTGCTGTCTGTGACGTCAAAAGTAGAGTCGGCGCGGGGGCGAAAAAAATTTTCGCATGGCGCGTGGCTAAAAAATAAAAAGGAAGCGCAAAAAAAAATAAAGAAATAAGTTTAAAGAGCGATATTTTTCTGTTTCTCTTTTATAGAAAAAAGAATTAAGTTGCAGGTGTCGTTTTTTATTTTTTTGACAAAAAAATTTCGTCTTTTTTTGGAAAGAGAGAATAAACTTTTAAAATGCCGTTAGTTTTTCTGTTTCTCTTTTTTCAAAAAGAGAAAAATGTCTTGTTTTTAATTTTCTGTTTCTCTTTTTCAAAAGAGAAATAATTTCCAACTCTTTTTTATAAAAGAGAAAAAGGAGGCCGAATGCTTTTAGTTGTCGGAGCAAACAATCTCACCCGCGCATTAATTGCAAATGTTTTAAGCGCCTTTGCCGCCGCCGCTGACGCCAAAAACAAAAAAGAGCAAGAGGAAGGAGAGCCGTGCGGTTCTATTATTTTAGACTTATCGGTAAACGGCTCAGAAATTTTTTGGTCTATGTATAAAGACGGCGTGCGTTTTGTTGAGGACATTATTCCGGCGATGAGCGCGATAAACGCTAAAACTTTAAAAAAATATTTATCGCCTATGGGTCAAGACATTGCCTTAACTTTGAAAAACAATAATTTAGAGGATTTAGATATAGATAAACTTTTATATCTAATTTCCATGTTAGAACAAAATTATAAAACGCTTATTATAAACGCTTGCGATCAAATTTCAAATAAACTTTTTACATTAGCTGAAAAATCCAAAATGATATTGCTGACATTTTTATCCGATTCTCTCTCAACTGCGGCGGCTTTAAATTTAGGCGATAAACTTTTAGGCCAATGCCAAAGCGGCGCCGATATTCTAGCTTTAAAACTGGAGTTAGGCCAAGACTTCCATTGCGGGCAAATGTTAAAGTCCCATCCCATTTTCGCAAAAGCTTTGAGCTTAGATTTTAATTGGCAAATACAAAAGGTTTTTATGGAGCCTAAACAAAACTATAAAAACGAATCAGAAAATATTTCGCAAATTTTTAGGCAAATAATTGATCGTTATCACAGCGGAAAATTCAATCAAAATTTTGTAGATAAATCACAACAATATTTTCAAAATGAAACAGTTTATAAAGAACTTGTGTCAAATATCCATAAACATTTGCTTGAGGAAATGAAAAACTTTTCAGAAGAAATTGATAGCCAAAAATTAAAAAATATTGCCAAAACAAAAATCAATGAAATCATTCAAAAACTTGAACTGCATATTCCTTTAGAAATTTCTGAGCGGTTGATAAAAGAACTTTGCGATGATGTGGCTGGGCTTGGAGTTTTAGAGGATTTTATTGGCGACGCCGGCATTACAGAAATTATGGTAAACGGAGCAAACAGCATTTACATAGAACGAGCGGGAAAAATTATTGAGTGCAAACAAACTTTTGCCAACGAACAAAATTTGAAAACTGTTATAGAGAGAATTGTGGCGCAAACAGGCAGGCATATTGACGAGGCCTCGCCCATTGTGGACGCTCGTCTAAAAGACGGCTCCCGCGTCAATGCTGTGATAAGACCGATAGCTTTAAATGGCCCGGCTTTGACAATTAGAAAATTTCTAAAAAATAAACTCTCCATTGAAAGTTTAATAGATAGCGGGGCGCTTAGCGAAGGGATGGCGGAATTTTTAAAAGCAAGCGTTAAACTGAAAAAAAATATGATCATTTCAGGCGGAACGGGGACAGGCAAAACCACGCTTTTAAATGCTGTTTCTACTTTTATTGATGAAAGCGAGAGAATTGTGACAATAGAAGATTCCGCCGAATTGCAATTACAGCAAAAACATACTATTCGGCTAGAGGGGCGTCCCAAATCTAGCGAAAATACAGGGGAGATAAGCATTCGGCGGCTTGTGGTAAACGCTTTGCGTATGAGACCCGACAGAATAATTGTGGGCGAATGCCGTTCAGGCGAGGCTCTGGACATGCTGCAGGCAATGAATACCGGTCATGAAGGCAGCATGTCAACGATTCATGCAAACTCCGAACACGACGCTATCGGCAGACTTGAAACCATGGTTTTAATGTCGGGTGCGGAATTGCCGGCGGCGGCAATAATTCATCAAATAATTTCAGCGGTAGATATTATTGTGCAGTTAAAACGTTATTTTGACGGATCGCGCAGGATCTCGTCTATTTCTACGCTTGAGGCGGACGACAAAAACGGCTATAAAATTTTAAATGTTTTTGAGTTTAAACTGGCGGGCATAAAAAATTTAAAACAAGAGGGGCAGTTTCAAGCAAGCGGGTTTATTCCGGAGTTTATAAAAACGGCGGATCTCAAAGGCGTGCATATAAATGAGGAGGTGTTTTTATGAAATGGTTGGCTATAGTTTTTTTTGCAAGTTCAATTTTTTTTAGCGTTTGTTTGATAAGACAAATTTTTGCAGATAATAGAGATAAATTGAAAAAAAATATTTTGCAAAAGATATCAATTAAAAAGAGTTTAGAAAATAATATGCATTTTAAAAAAGCTCAGTTTTTTTTAGGCGGGAAAACTGCAATGATAGCTTTATTTATCGTTAGCGTTTTGGTATTTGCGGTAAGCCGAAATTTAATTTTTGTTGTCATAATAATTGTTTTTGAAATTTATATAGCTGCAAATATTAGAGCAAGCAAATTAAAAAAATACGAGCAGTTGATAGACAAACAAGTAATGGAATCTTTAATTATTATAAAGAGCGCAATTGTCTCGGGCAAGTCCATAGCGGAAGCGCTTTTTATTGTTTGCGATGATTTGAAACCTCCTTTAAAGTTTGAGTTTGAAAAGATTCGGCAAAACTTAAGTTTAGGTTTGAGTTTAGATAAAACTTTACAAAAAGCAAGTTTAAATTCCCCAAATAAAGAATTTAAACTTGCGCTTGATACGATAAGAATTTCAGCTCAATCGGGCGCCAGCATTTCTGGGATTTTTGAGACGATAACAAATTCTGCAAGCCAAAGAATTGCATTGCAGGAAAAAGTGACGGCCATTACGGCGCAAGGAAAAATGTCAGGAACAATTGTAAGCATTGTGCCTTTTGTGGTGATGCTGATGATGAGCCTGTTGCAGCCCGATATGATGTCGGCGCTTTTTAAAACTTTTGCGGGCAATGTTTTGCTTTTAATTGTGGTAATTATGATTTTGACGGGATCGACTATGATAAGAAAAATAACGGAGGCGGATATATGGTGATATTTATTATTTCTATTTTTATAGGATGCGCTGTATTTTATGGACTAAAACAAATTTTAAGCATTGCCGCCAAAATGCGTTCCGAGGGAAAAGTTTATATGGCGATAACAAAAAATGATAAAAGCAAAAAAATAAAAGATATAATTTTGCCGACATTTTTTAGACTTGCCGATACGCTTGGAAAATATTTAGTAAAAATTAAAAATAAAAAATTTATAGATTATATTGAGCGTCTTAAAAAACTATTTAAATTAAGCGGGGAAAAATATGCTCATTTTAACGCTTACCAATTTTTTGTTTTACAGATTTTTGCGGGAGCGGCGGGATTTTTATTTTCAATGTTTTTTATCTCTAGCTCAATTGTAATTTGTTTTATTTTTGCAGGCTTAGGATTTGGGATTGTTTTATTGCAATTAAAAGAAGAATGCAAAAAAAGAAAGAATCTTATATTGAGGCAATTGCCTGAGACGGCGGATTTATTATCTGTTATGCTTGAGGCGGGTTCTGACTTTTTTGGCGCAATAAGCAAAACCGCAGAAATTTTGCAAGGACCTTTATCGCAGGAATTATCAAATTGCAGCGCGAAAATAGCTCTTGGCTATGACAGAAAAAAAGCTTTATTTGAAATTGCAGACGCCTGTGATGCGCAAGAGGTAACATTTTTTATAAAAACTATAAACATGGCTTTAGAATCGGGAGCGGGGATGGCGGACACATTAAAAAAATTGGGAATGCAAATAAGACAGCGCCATCAAAGCCTTGCGGAAAAGAAGGCGCAGGAAGCGCCTGTAAAAATTTTAATTCCGTTAATTTTATTTATTTTTCCTACAATTTTTATAGTAATTTTTGGACCGATTGTCATAAACTTAATTAGGAGCGGCGGATTTTAAAAATAAAATATCTTCAAATAAAAAAGCAATATAAAAAGAGCGCCCTGTGTCTAAGAGGGCGCTCTTTTCATTAATAATGTTTTGTTTTAATGTATAAATTTTGTCAAACTCTAACACTTTTGAGTTTGGTTTTTTATGAATAGTTTATTTATCTTTTTTCTTATAGTTATTTAGATATTTATTTAGGGAGCAATTAAATTCATTTCAACTATTTTCATAATTAGCCAAAATCTTATCCAAAACTTTTGTTACTCCAAAATTATCATTAGTATCGGTTGCAGAATTGGCATAAGCTTTCATATCAGGATGGGCGTTTTTTACGATATAAGAATACTTTACAACTTTTAACATTTCTATATCATTATATGTATCGCCGAAAGCCATAGTATTTTCAAAAGTTAAATTTAATTTTCGAGCTAAAAAATTTAAAGCGGTTCCTTTATTTATTGCCGAATTCATTATGTCCACCCAAACGGTATCGCCGATGGTAACAGAAAAATCGGGGCTGTATTGCGGTTTAAAAATTTTTTCATAATTTTCTTTAGCATCGTGATTTGGAAAATAAACGCTAAATTTATCAGCTTCTTGCGACACTGTTTCTAAATTATCTACATATGTGATATTTGAATAAAATATTTTCAAATAATCTTCGTATATTTTATTTTCTTTGGCGATAAAAGCGCAATCCAATCCGCATACGATTGCGATGCCGTCTGTTTTTTCTTTTGTTAATTTAATCATAGACTGATAATCTTTTGATTTCAATAAATCCTTAAAAATTATTTTGTTTTTATGGCAGACAATTGCGCCGTTATCGCTTATAAAACTCATTTGGGATCTTATTGTTGGGAAAAGCGTTTTTAATGTATAAAGCGGTCTACCGCTTGCAATTACAAAATCAATATTATATTTATTTAAACGCAAAATATAGTCATTAAAATTTGGCGGCAGTTCTCTTTTTTCTGTAAGCAATGTATGGTCCATATCCGAGGCTATCAACTTCACATTTTTTAATGCCAAAGAATCAATACCCGTTTCATCCATTTCAATTCTCCTTAATTTTTGAAATTATTTGTTTTTTCGGCGCCTTAAAAATTTAAAATTGGTCCAATAATTATATTTTTTTTCCATTATCTTATACATTAATTATACAATTAGGTGGATTTAACAATCTAAGGCAAAGCCAGAATTAAAAACCTTTTGCTTGTAATTTTTTAATTTTGCTAATTTCCTACGCCATTGCGCTAGCATGTTGAATTCAGTAGGGGTATGCTTAGCGCTTCCATCCATTTTAAATTAGTGTGTCTTTGTGGTAGAGTCTTTTATTTTCCGCCGTTTTTTGATGAATATTTTGAAAAATGTCGGTTACATCTTATGACGCTTATGCTTCCCAATCTCACTCTGTGAAAAGAGAACTTCGCAATGCCTTTATTGTTATAACGTCCCAGAAAAACTAAAAGTTTCACATGGGCTGTGGTTAGCTCTCTCTTTGCTAGGCGTTTTAGAAAATCATTTTGCTTTATACGGCGGCCGCAAGTTGAGAGTTGCTTTTATAGAAAAAGATTTTAAGGGTTATCTTAAAAAAGTTAGAGTCATGAGGGTAATTCCTAAATTATTCTTTTATTATAACAACTGAAATATCGTCTTTTGATCCCGCATTTAAAGCGGCTTGAATGATATTGAGACAAGTTTTTATGCTAGAGGGCTGGTCTGTCAACAAATGTTCCAACTCATCTATTTTAATATAGTCATGCACGCCGTCAGATGTCAAAAGCATGTAGCTAAAGTCTTGGATTTGAGAGATAGATAAACTTTCCAGAAAAACGGTGTTGCCTGCGCCAAA
>JAITCX010000042.1 GCA_031282945.1 Elusimicrobiota bacterium | reverse complement strand
ACGGATTTTTCGGATGTGGAGCAATTGTCAAAGCAAGTTAAAGTATTAAATTTAGCTTAAACTTTCGGCAAGTGGAATAAGGAGAAAATTATGGCTTATAAAATTGTAGGCGCAACAGGTTGTCCAACGGGTATTGCTCATACTTTTATGGCAAAAGCGGCTTTGGAAAAAGCGGCCGCAAAAGCGGGCGTAACGATTAAAATAGAAACGCACGGTCAAAACGGATTGGAAAATGCATTGACGCCTCAGGAAATTGCAGAGGCGGATGTGGTAATTGTTGCCGCTGATAAAGATGTCAATGCGGGACGTTTTGTCGGCAAAAAAGTTTTGATGGTTCCGGTGGGCGATGCGCTAAGACATCCCGATCAACTTATAGCGGATGCGCTTTCTGGAAAAGCTAAAATTTACGGCGGCTCAAAGTCAGCTTCAAAAATTATTTCCCCGCTAGATCAAGGGGAACAAATTTCCGCCGGCGGCGATGAGAGTATCGGCAGGCAGATTTATAAGCATTTAATGAACGGCGTTTCGCACATGATTCCATTTGTTGTGGGCGGCGGCGTTTTGATAGCAATTTCATTTTTATTTGGCATTTATTCCGCCGACCCAAATAATGCGCAGTATAATTCTTTTGCGGCGCTTTTAAAAGATATCGGCGGTTTTGCCATGAACCTTATGGTGCCGATTTTGTCGGCCTATATCGCCCAGAGCATTGCGCAAAGGCCGGGTCTTGTGGTAGGTTTTGTGGGCGGCTCTATCGCTTTGGCTGGCGGCACGGGATTTTTAGGCGGCATAGTTTCTGGTTTTTTAAGCGGCTATGTAATTTTACTTTTAGATCGCCTCTTAAAACTGCCCCCAACTTTACGCGGTTTAAAACTCATATTTTTGTTTCCCGTTTTAGGTATTTTTATAACGGGTTTAATAATGTTTTTCTTGTCGGCGCCGATGAACTCCATAAACCAATCCATGATGAATTTCCTCTCGGGTTTTCAAGAGGCAAATCCTGTTATTTTGGGTTTAATAGTCGGCTGCATGTGCGCTTTTGATATGGGCGGTCCCGTCAATAAAGCGGCTTATGTTACAGGCACGGTTTTGCTTGCGCAAGGCAACTATTATTTTATGGCTGGGGTGTCGGCGGCATGCATTGCGCCGCCTTTAGCTACCGCGGCGGCTGTTATACTTTTCAAGAAATATTTTGATATGAGCGAGTATAATGCGGGGCTTGTAAATATAATTTTAGGCTGCACGCATATTACTGAGGGCGCAATTCCGTTTGCGGCTCAAGATCCAATACGCATAATTCCAACCTTTATGTTTGGGTCGTCCATTGCGGCGATACTTACGTATTTAATGCAGATTCAAGTTCCCGCTCCCCATGGCGGCTTTTTAGTTTTGCCTGCAGTCGCGGCGGTGGGCGGATGGATGTCGGCTGTTTTGTGGGTTGTCGCCATTGTAATAGGCAGCATCGCGGCTGGGATAGTTTTGGGATTTATACAGAGGGCGAAATATTTAAGGCAGACTAAAGCTGCATAAGGGAATTAGTATGGACAAAATTTATTGCGACAATCAGTCTAATACAAAATTAGACGAGAGAGTTTTTGAAGCGATGAAACCTTTTTTTCTGGATTATTATGGAAATCCTCAGAGCATTTATTCGCTCGGCGCCGTTTCAAAAGACGCTATTGAAAATGCCAGAGCGCAGACCGCAAGTTTAATAAATGCAAATGCGGCGGAAATTATTTTTACTTCTTGCGGGTCGGAATCCAATAATTTGGCAATAAAAGGTTTGGCTTGGCGGTTAAAAGAGAAAGGCAGGCGCATTATAATTTCAGCCATAGAGCATTTTTCTATCAGCAATTCTTGCAAGGCTTTGGCAAAAGATGGTTTTGAAATCTGCATTGTCGGCGTTGATAAAAACGGTTATGTAGATAAACAAAAACTCAAAGAACTTTTAAATGCCGATACAATTTTAGTGTCTGTGCAGCTTGCAAATCCTGAAATTGGAGTCATACAGGACATAAAAGAAATTGCGGCTATGGTAAAACAAAACAGCTCGGCGCTATTTCATACGGATGCGGTTGCGGCTTGCGGGTTTATAGATGTAGACGTAAAAGATCTTGGGGTTGACGCTTTGACTTTCAGCGCTTCGGTTATGTATGGACCTAAAGGAGCGGCCGCCCTTTTTCTAAAAAAAGGGGTGGGGATAGTTCCTCTCATAAACGGGGGCGTTCAAGAAAATTCTAAAAGAGCGGGAACGGAAAATGTGCCGGCAATTGTGGGTTTTGGAACGGCTTGCGAAATTGCTAAACTTGAGACTGCTCAAAATTCAAAAAAAATTGTTGTTTTGCGCGATTATTTAATTAAAGAAATGTCTGAGAAAATTGAGTATATTTATTTAAATGGACCGCGCCAAAATAGGCTGCCTCAAAATGTAAATTTTAGCATTGAGTTTATAGAGGGCGAGGCATTGTTTTTAATGTTGGACGCAAAAGGAATTTTGGCGGCAAGCGGATCGGCATGCGCATCAAAAAACTTAAAGATGTCGCCCGTGCTTGAGGCTTTGGGGGTGGAGGCGGCGGTTGCTCAAGGGTCGGCGATTTTAACGCTTTCAAAATTTAATACGCTTTTGCAAATGGAAAAAGTAGTAGAAATTTTTCCGCAGGTTGTAAATACATTGCGGGCGATGTCGCCTTTATATTCGTATTTCCAAAAGACAGGCGCGCGCAAAGAGGCAGGACCCGGAACGGATTTCGATCATCATGATCATGAGGAGATAAACGAAGATTAAAGTCGGCGCATTTTAAGTTTAGCGCGGGCGCTTAATTTTTGATAAGTTGAGGCGGTTTTATCAGTGTCTAAAGAATAAAACATGTTATAATAGAGGAGAGGAGGACGAATGCCATTTTATTCCGAGAAGGTTATGGATCATTTTGCCAATCCCAGAAATGTGGGCGAGATAAAAGATGCCAGCGGCATTGGCGAGGTGGGAAATCCAGTATGTGGGGATATGATGACTTTTTATATAAAAGTCAAAGACGGTAAAATTGAGGATGTAAAATTTAAAACTTTTGGGTGCGGAGCGGCTATTGCCGTTTCCTCTATGGTAAGCGAAATGGCGATCGGCAAAACGATTGAGCAAGCGCTTAACATAACAAATGCGCAGGTTGCAAAAGAATTGGGCGGTCTGCCTGCAAATAAGATGCATTGTTCTAATTTGGGGGCGGACGCTTTGCACCGCGCCATTGAGGACTATGAAAAAAGGAGCGCTAAATGAAAGGTAAATGTAATTGTCCATTTTGCGATACCGCGCAAGATCAAAAAGCAAAAAGCATGCCTTTTTGCGGACCTTGCCAAAAAAGCGCGGATCCCAATGAAAAAGTTTGTCCTAAATGCGGAGCGCATTATTCTAGCGAGTATACGGAATGTCCATCTTGCGCTAAGGAAAAGTAATAATTTATAGCCTTATGCGACTTTTGGGCGAGTTTTAAGCGATGTTGGAGTTAATTAAAGAGGAGGCATTATGAAAAAGCATTTCATTTGTAAGGTGTGCGGGTATGTGGCTTTGGACGGGAAAACGGATAAATGTCCGGTTTGCGGAAAAAGCGGAGTTTTTGAGGAAAAAGAGGACGTTTTTAAAGAAGGCGGCGAAGTTTTAAGCGAGGCGGAAAAGAAACATGTGCCAAAACTCAGCGTAAAAAAGGATTGTCAGCTGATAGATGGGTCTGTGGCGGTGAGGGCGGTTATTGGAGATATAGTCCATCCAATGCAGGCGGAACATCTTATATTAGAAGTAACTTTTTATTTAGACAATCAGTATTTATCCATTACCAAACTTTCAGCGCAAAGTTTGCCTGCGGCAGTTGCGCTTGTAGCCGGCGGAAAAGGAGCCAAAGCGCAAGTTATAGCCTATTGCAATTTGCATGGGAGATGGTTTAATGAGATAGAATTAAACTAGGAGGAATTTAATGGGAAAATCGTTGAAAGGAACCAAGACAGAAAAGAATTTACTTACAGCTTTCGCTGGAGAGTCTCAAGCTAGGAATCGTTATACTTTTTTTGCCTCAAAAGCAAAGAAAGAAGGGTTTGAGCAAATAGCGGCTTTTTTTACTGAAACTGCCAACAATGAAAAAGAGCATGCGGAAAGGTTTTTTAAATTTTTAGAAGGCGGGGAATTAAAAATTGAAGGATCTTTCCCAGCTGGGAAAATTGGTTCCACGTTGGAAAATCTTAAAGCGTCTGCGGCGGGCGAGCATCATGAGTGGTCGGTTGACTATCCTAATTTTGCTGATATTGCTAAGCAGGAAGGTTTTGACGATATATCAGTAGTATTTAAAAATATCGCCATTGCTGAAAAACATCATGAAGAAAGATATATTGAACTTGCCGACAACGTTGCAAACGAAGAAGTTTTTACAAAAGACGCTCCAACAAAATGGGTATGCAGAAACTGCGGTTATGTGTATGAAGGCAAACAAGCTTTAGATACATGCCCAGCTTGCGCCCATTCTAAAGCTTATATGGAACTTTTGGCAGAGAACTATTAAGCTAAAAAATTGCAAATGTAATTATCGGTCTTGTCCTAGCAAATAGGCAAGACCGATTTTTATGTTAAAAGCGAAATATGAAAATGAACGAAAAATTAAAAGACGAACTAAAAAGAAAAGCCGTGCATCTATTGTCGCTGATTTATGTATTTGGGTTTTGGTATTTGCCAAAAAATATTGTTGTGTGGGGACTGGCTATTGCGATTTTTATTACGGCATGCGCAGAGTTTTTACGCTTTTCTGTTCCAAGTTTAAATAATTTTTTCAAAAATAATTTTAAAGGATTTTATAGAAAAGAGGAAGCTCATAAAATAAGCGCTTTAATAGGGACGCTTTCAGGAGCGCTTTTAACAATTTTGCTTTTTGACAATAGATATATGGTACTAGCGTCTTTTTTATATTTAGCTTTTGGGGACGCCGCAGCCGCCATTGTAGGAAAAGGCGTAGGTCAAAGCGGCTATAAAATATTTTTTCATAAAACTCTGCAAGGAAGCGCCGCCTGCCTCATTACCTGCTTCATAATAGGTCTATTTTTATTCAATCCTATCTTTGCGCTGCTTGGCGCTGTCATAGCGGCTCTCGTAGAAGCGATCCCATGGAAAAATGATAATTTTTGGATGCAAATTGTAAATACGGCGGCATTGACGCTTTTGGCAATGCTGATAAATTGGAAGATGTAATTTTTCTAAATTAGGAGGAGATCATGAGTAAAAGAGTTGCGTTTTTTGTATGTAAGGGTTCGGAAGATACGGAAGTTGTTACGCCTATAGACATATTGAGGCGGTCGCAAGCTATTGTGGACATAATTTCTGTTGAAAATATTCCCACAGTTGCGCTCAGCCAAGGCACAGAGATAGTTGTAAATTTAAAGTTAGCCGATGCGGATCTTAGCAAATACAATGCATTTATTATTCCCGGCGGCGACATTACCGCTTTTGAAAACGGGACGGCGAAAAAAGTCCAAGATTTTTTTGTAGCAAATTTTAACCGTTCCGATTTGCTTTTTGCTTCTATTTGCGCAGGACCTCATGTGCTTTATACTTGGGGATTATTGGCAGGCAGGAAAGTTACGGCATATCCCGGAGTTCAAAAGGGAGCTTTTGATAAAGAGTATACAGGCCAGCAAGTGACGGTTGACAAAAATTTAATTACGGGAAACGGACCGGGAGCGGCATTTGAATTTGGGCGCGCCATTAGCGCCGCTTTATTTTCAAAAGAAGCAGCTGACGGCGTTTTGTCGTCAATGCAGGTAAAGTAATATTTATTTTTTTGACGGCTATTTGAGATTAAACTATGAAATTTGAAAATGCGCAGAAGCTTTTAGATAAATATGTCAAGGGTCAAACGCTCAAGCGCCACTGCTTAACGGTTGCGATAACTTTAGAATTTTTTGCAAAAGATTTTAAAGCTCAAAATCCGCAAGTTTGGAAAAGCGCGGGTCTTTTGCATGACATAGATTTTGAACTTTATCCTGATGAGCATTGCATAAAGGCCAAGGAGATTTTGGAATCTGAGAAGGCTAACTTTCCTGATTTAACAGACGAAATTATTCGGGCGGTTTTAAGTCATGGGTGGAACTTAACGAATGCAGTAGAACCTCAGACTGATTTGGAAAAGACTCTTTATGCGGTTGACGAATTGACTGGTTTAATTTTTGCCTGTGCGATGGTTAGGCCGTCAAAAAGCGTGGTGGATCTTGAGGTAAAATCTGCGCTCAAAAAATTTAAGAGCGCGGGTTTTGCCGCAAACTGCAATCGGGATGTTATAAATGCGGGAGCGGCGATGCTTGGGATGGATCTAAAAACTTTGATGCAAAAAACTATTTTGGCTATGCGGTCGGGGCATGAGCTGATTGGGGTGTAATAAAAATAATATTTGCAGCGCCGTCTTTTTTATTGTAGTGTTTTTGTTGTGTTGTTTTTGTCTTTGTCGTTGCTATAATATATTAGAGGTTTCTTGCAACCCCCAGTTTTTTAGGTTAGTGAAAGCGGCAGATCGCTTGGTCTTTACGAGAACTTTTTTTATTGTTTTGTCGTTGCTGTTTGTTGTTGTCTTTGTTTTTGTCTTTGCCGTGT
>JAITCX010000032.1 GCA_031282945.1 Elusimicrobiota bacterium | reverse complement strand
TTTACATTTTCCCCTGCTTCTAACTTTGAGCAAGTTGGAATTTGAAATAATTTTAAAAGCGAAAAAATATCCTCAGGTTTATTGTTAAAAGGAGTTGCGGAAAGCAGTAAAACTTTATTTGAAATGCAAATTTTATGCAAGGCGGCATAAGTTGGAGTGTTTTCATTTCTGTAGCGGTGGGCTTCATCTACAACAATTAGTTTTTGATTGTTTTCTTTGGAATTTTCAAGTTTTTCTAAAACATCCTCTAATTTTCCAGAACTAAAAATTTCTACATTTACAAGCGAAAAATCCTTTGCGGTATTTTGCCATTGATCCATTAAATGAGGAGGGCAGATTATGATAGTTTCTCTATCCATATTTGCAGCAACAGCGCAAGCGATAATGCTTTTGCCAAGCCCTACCACGTCGGAGAGTATGCACCCGTCATAGCGGTTAAGCATATTGAGCGCATCGCTTACTGCATCTGTTTGATATTGAAGATCTATATATTGCACAGCGCTTCTGCGGCTAAGAATTTGAGGCGTTTTAATTTTTGTATTGCTTGAGCTTTGAAAATATTCTTGCAAAACGCGTGCATACATTAAAAAAGGCGAAGGTCTTTTGTTAAACCAAACTTTTTCAACTACAGCTTTTTCAAACTCTTTTAGATTTGATTGGGAAAATAAGGGAATAGCATTTTCCCATAGTTCATTAAATATGGCTTGCGCATTTTTATAGTCATTGTCATCAGGGAGAAAAACATTTACCTCATTATTGTCCCCCAATCCATTAAACGACAAATTGCTTGAACCCACAACCACAACGCCGTTCATTTCTTTTGTCGCATATTCTTTTGAATATTGAAAAACATACATTTTTGCATGATTTAATTCTTTCGTTTTTTTAACTTCCAGACTGCCGTCCGCAAGCTTTTCAAAAAAGAAATTAAAAGCATCTTTTGCCTTTTCAATATCAAAAGAATTTGTTTTATTGATTGCATCAACAATATTTTTACAATAATTTTTGCGCATATTATCTATGGAATCATTTTTTTCTTTTTGCGTTTTGTAAAATTCATATATTATATTGTTGATATCAATTTCCGCTTCCATACCAATTAAAATGCGCAATTTTTTATCGCCAATATTTTTGTAAATTTCACTAAACCCAGAAAAATAAAAATACCCCACTAAAAAATCCAACCCTTGAGATTTCGGTATATGGCCGTTGAATACATCTTTAAGCAAATCCTGCTGATTTGTAATAAACTTTGCCACAATTTTCTCCCCTTATATTTTTATTGGACGCTTACCGCTTAAAATAATGGCGCCTTTTAATCTAGCAATTTATTTTACATTAATAAGATATAACTTTTAAGAGGGCTAGAGAAAAACAATACCGCCTTGTCGCTAGAGCCTATTTTTTGATATGCTAATTAAATATACCCTAAATATCATATATATAAACCGCATAACTAAAAAAATAAAAAAGGAGCAAAAAATTGCTATGAAAAAAACTATTCTGCCCATTTTGCTTACAGGACTTATAACCGCAAATGTCTTTGCCGCGCCTGTCAATATTCTAAATTTAATTAAAAAAGGAGAAATTAATATTAAAGCAAGTTACGATTTCTCAAGCAGTTTCGGCGACACCCCTTTTTCTTATAATGCTCTTTGGACGGGAGAAGTAATAGAGTACTATATGCCTGCTCCCAAACAGCATAGCGCATCTCAAAACAATAGAGAAACAAAACCTAAAACGGACAACGGCTTTGCAATTGGAGCTGAATACCTTTATCCTGTCGTCCAACAATTTAAAGCGGGAGTCGGCATGCAATATGTTTTGCCGCGCCAAACGAAAACAGTAAATGTGGATATGCTGGACAATCAACCTGGCGTAACGGATATGTATTTAAATTTTAGCGGAAGATTTAAAATGTCCTATCTGCCTGTATATTTAACCCTTCAATACAACATCATCAGCGGTTTATACATAAAAGGAAATTTGGGATACAATGTATATTATGATTCTGGGTTTGAAGGGGGGCTAAACAGAGATGAATTAAATTTCACTGAGAAAAACACAAAAGGGTCTTATCAGGCGATCATCGCAGGGTGGGAATTTAGAAATAATTTAGTGGTGGAAATGGGTTATGAAATGTATAGGTCTAAAACAGAACTCTCATGGGATGGCCAAATTGCATCGGGAGTCACTGAAATTTTTGGAGAAGATGAATTGGGACAGACAACTGCACGCGGAAAATACAGCGTCTCCGATCTAAGACGTATCTATATTGGAATTGGATACAAAATTTCTTTGAACGGCGGCAATAGGAAATAATAATTTAAAAGTTTAACGGAGGAGAAAATGACTCAGAAGTATAAGGTTGAAAGTTTTAATTTAGACCACACAAAAGTGACTGCCCCTTTTGTACGCTTGGCTAGCAAAAAAGTTGGACCCGCGGGCGATATTGTAACAAAGTTTGATATAAGAGTTACGCAACCCAATAAAGAATTTATGCCCACCGATTCTATCCATACAATAGAACATCTAGCCGCAGAATATTTGCGCGATGAAATCCCCTCCATAATAGATTTTTCCCCCATGGGCTGCAGAACAGGTTTTTACTTAACTGTTTTTGGCGATTTTAGCGAGAAGGAAATTGCAAGTAAAATGTTAAATGTCATGAAAAAAATTGCCGACTGGCCGGCCGACAAAGTAATTCCGGGCCAAGCTGTTGTGGAGTGCGGAAATTATTTGGATCATAATTTGGCTGGCGCAAAAGAAATAGCAAAAAAGTGGGCTGAGAAAATTTCCGTTGAAGGTTTTAATTGTTTTAGATAAATTTGGAGAAATAAATGAACGAAATTAAAAAAGTTGTTTTAGCATATTCAGGAGGATTGGACACCTCTATAATGATTGCATGGCTGAAAGAAAATTACGGCTGCGAGGTAATTTGTGTCTGCGCCGATCTCGGTCAAGGCCAAGAAATTGAAGGTCTAAAAGAAAAAGCCCTTTCCACCGGCGCAAGTAAAATTTATATAGAGGATTTGACGCAAGAGTTTGTCAAAGATTTTATATTTCCAACCATAAAAGCCGGCGCCGTCTACGAGAAAAAATATTTGCTCGGCACTTCTTTCGCTAGACCTGTGATTGCAAAAAAATTGGTAGAAATAGCTCTAAAAGAAAATGCAGATGCAATCGCCCATGGCGCAACAGGAAAAGGAAACGACCAAGTTCGTTTTGAGTTGACCATAAAAGCTCTCTGCCCGCAAATTAAAATTATCGCCCCTTGGCGCGACCCCAAATGGACAATTAAATCTCGTCAGCAATCCATAGATTATGCGCAAGAACGCAATATCCCCATACCCGTTAAAAAAGACAATGCCTATAGCATGGACAGAAACATTTGGCATCTAAGCCATGAGGGGATGGACCTTGAAGATCCGTGGAACGAACCAAATGAAAATATGTTTTTAATAAACCGCCCCCTCTCAAAAGCCAGCGATAAACCTGAATATGTTGAAGTTGATTTTATAGAGGGCAACCCCGTCGGCGTAAACGGCAAAACATTGGATCCTGTTAAACTTTTGGAAACGTTAAATGAAATCGGAGCCGCCCATTGTATCGGCATCAGCGATATCGTTGAAAACAGATTGGTGGGAATGAAGTCCAGAGGAGTTTATGAAAATCCGGGCGGAGCAATTTTATATTATGCGCACAATGAACTGGAATATTTAACGCTTGATAGAGCGCTCTACCATTATAAAGAAGTCATCGCATTGCGTTATGCCGAATTGGTTTATGACGGAATGTGGTACAGCCCATTGCGTAAAGCTCTTGACGCTTTTGTAAATGAAACGCAAAAAACCGTGACGGGAAAAGTAAGGATGAAACTTTTTAAAGGAAATATTATCAGCGCAGGAAGCCAGTCCCCCTATTCCATTTACGACAAAGATCTCGTAACTTTTGAGGAAGGCGGAGATTATAATCAAGCTGATGCGACAGGCTTTATAAATATTTTTGGGCTGCCTTTAAAAGTTGACGCTTTGCGCAAACAGAAAAATAAAAAGAAATAAACGGAACAAAATATGGCTAAAACAATGTGGGGCGGCCGGTTTAAAAAAGACACATTTAAAACAATGGAAACATTTAATGCAAGCATAGACTTTGACAAAAGGCTCTATGCTTGCGATATAAAAGGTTCAATTGCGCATGCAAAAATGCTTGCGAAATGCGGTATCATTTCAAAGTCAGATGCGGCAAAAATAGAAAAGGGTTTGAAGGAAATTTTAGCCGACATTTCCAAAGGAAATTTTGTTTTCAAAAAAGAGCTTGAGGATATTCATATGAACATAGAGGCGGAGCTGACAAAACGCATCGGAAATGCCGGCGCCCGCCTGCATACCGCAAGAAGCCGAAATGATCAAGTTGCAACTGATATGCATTTATATGTTAAAGAGGAAATTCTAATTTTGCGGCCGATGATTTTAGATTTAATGCAAAGCGTTTTAAATTTAGCCCAAAATAATTTTGCCATAATTTTTCCCGCCATGACTCATCTCCAACATGCCCAGCCCATAAGATTTCCCCAGCATGCCCTAGCCTATTTTTTCATGTTTAATAGAGATTTAGAACGTTTGGATTTTGTCTATAAACATACGGATTTCTGCCCGCTTGGCGCGGGAGCCGTTGCCGGCACAACATTTAAAATAGACAGACAATTTAGCGCAAA
>JAITCX010000118.1 GCA_031282945.1 Elusimicrobiota bacterium | reverse complement strand
CTTTAATTCCTTTTTAGTATAAGCCTGCATACTCTTATATTAAAAAATTATATTCTCAAAGCTTTTAATTTTTTATCAACTCCACCAGAGAAAATAAATTTTTAACTACAATATCGGGTTTAAAAGGCGCTTTCATAACATCCTCGGGGCAAGCTTCGCCTGATAAAACTAAAATTGATAAAACATTTGCATTTTTTGCCATTTGTATATCCGTATAAATTCTATCGCCAACCATTGCAATTTCATCTCTTTTCAAATTATGTTTTTGTATGAGAGCTTCAATCATTTGAGGATTTGGTTTGCCAACGACAAAATCCGGTTTTTTATTTGTTGCATATTCTATGCTAGCGCAAATTGAACCGCAATCAACTAAAACAGTTGGCAAATTTGTTGGACAAACTCTATCGGGATTTGTAGCTATATAAAAAATTCCCTGTTTTGCCCACCAAGCCGCCCGACACAACCTGTCATATTTTAAACTAGAATCAAAACTTACAATTAAAGCATCGGGTTTATCCTCAACGGAATTAGATGTGGAAATAAATCCCTCTTGCTCAAACTCGCTTATCATGCTTTCTGTCGCTAACAAAAATAATTTTTTAACATTGGGATGATTAAAACGCAAATAATTTATCGTTGCGCCGACGCTTGTGGAGAGTTCATCTTTTGTTGCAAAAATTCCCATTTGCCGTAAATGTTTTAAATAATCTGCGAGGCTTTTTGTCGGGTTATTGGTTAAAAAAGTATATCCAATTTTTGAACTCTTTAAAAAACTTAAAAACGGAATCGTCCAATCAAAAATATGCAAATCTATATAAATTGTCCCGTCCATATCTAAAGCAAAATGTTTTATTTTTTTTAAACGTTCTCTCAAAATTTTTTCATTGGGAATTTGCATAAGGTCATATCTAATTTCATCTCTCATACGCATCCCCCTTTACATTTAAATTTACTAAAAATCTAAAAATTATATCTGCGGCGCAAATACCTACAAAACATTTTCTAACTCTTTTATATTATTTTCCGCCAAGAATATTCTTTACTATTTCGCAAAGTTTCCGTCCAATTGCGAGATGGCCTGCCTCATCCAAATGCAAATAATCCGCATCTGAGGCTTTAGCGATTGTGCTTAAATCAAAAAAATGGCAGGACATTTTCTGCGCTATTTCTTTATATAGTTTTCCCAACGCTTTACTTTTTATTACGGATTTTTCATCAAAAGCATTGTCAAATAAATCCACCACGCCCTGTCCAATTTCTATAGGAGAAAGCAATAAGATCTCTGGTTTTTTATAGCTGTCATTTTCATAATTAAATGTTTTTATCATTCTCACAATTTCTTGCATTAACTTGGCAATGCTTGCGGCGCATAAATTAAATCTAGCTTTGGTATCATTTGTTCCAAGACAAATAATTATGAGGTCTAATGGCGCATGCGCGGCAAGAATAGGAAATAAATAATTGCGGGAATTTCTATAGGGATTTGTGGAATCTTCTATAAGAGTTGTGCGGCCGTTATAACCTTCCTCAATAATTTTAAAATCCGTCCCTAATTCTTTTTGTAAAATCCCCGTCCACCTTTGATGCCATTCAAAGCGGCCGAAATTGTGAGGATTATATCCATAAGTATTGCTGTCTCCAAAACATAAAACATTTTTCATTTTTTCTCCTTAATTCATATAAATCTAAAGACCTGCATGATGTTTTCTCAAAAGCCTATGATATGTTATTGCAAACCTATGCGCTTCATCTCTTACGCTTTGCAAAAGTCTTAAAGCCATAGAATTTCTCGGTAAAATTAAGGGAGCGTCTTTTTGCGGCAAATAAATTTCCTCATTTTTTTTAGCAAGCGAAATTATTGGAATTTTCACTTTTAATTGTTCCAATGCGCAAACAGCCGCGCCAAGCTGTCCTTTACCGCCGTCTATTAAAATTAAATCTGGGAATTTTTCATTAGTTCTTATTAAACCGCTATATCGCCTAAAAACAACTTCCTGCATGCTTGCAAAATCATCTGGCCCAACAACTGTTTTAATTTTAAAGCGTCTATAATTCTTTTTATCCGCCAGCCCATTTGTAAACCTAACCATAGAGGCAACGGCATCTGTTCCGCCAATATTTGAATTGTCAAAAGCCTCTATGACAACCGGCAGTTTTGGCAAATGCAAAATCTTTTTTAGTTCGCTTAAACTTTCCGCTCTATCTACAGAAATTTGAATATCGTCTTTACTTATTTCTGCAATCATAACGCGCTCGGACATATTTTCCAAAGCATAAATTCTATCGCGCAAAACTAAAGCTTTTTCATATTCCAAGTTATCGCTAAAAGTTTTCATTTGTTTTTTCCAAACTTGTATTAACTTTTTAAATTTTCCATTTAAAAAATCTTCAATTTCAATTACTTTTTCTTTATATTTTTCAGACGAGATCTCTCCCATGCAGGGAGCATCGCAAAATTTTGTATGGCGATAAATACAGGATTTAACTTTTTTTTCGTTAGGCAAATTAGATTGGCTTATGCTAATTTTACAGGGGCGGAGTTTGAAAAGTCTTACTATCCATCTCAGCAATTTTTTTATATAAAACACCTGAGGATATGGACCAAAATATAGGGCTTTATCTTGTAATTTTTTTCTCGTAAAAAAAAGTCTTGGAAAATCTTCGTTTGTAGAAAGTTTTAAATACGGGTAACTTTTATCATCTTTCCACATTGCATTAAAATATGGTTGAACTTTATTTATTAGCTGTCTTTCAACAATTAAAGCTTCGCGTTCGGAAGCGCATAAAATATAATCTATTTTGCGCATAGATGTAATTATCGCGCTAGCTTTAGAATCCATATCGGCATTAAAATATGAAGCAATTCTATTTCTTAAAACTTTTGCTTTTCCAATATAAATTATATTTCCAATGCCGTCTCGCATTATATAAACGCCGGGAACTTTTGGAATTTGTTCTAACTTTTCATTTTTTACTGACATTTCATTACCATTTTTCCATATTGACTTTTGTAAAATTCTTTTTAAATTTTAAAGAAACAAAACTTTAAACTTTTCTCAAAAAAAACAAATTAAAACTTAATAGATGCAAAATTTTTCATCCTCTCATAAATTTAAAAGTGAAATTTTACTTCCACGCCTCAAATTTAGCTTTTGTAATCTCCGCCTGCTTAGTAAACGCCACCCCTGCCAAGATAATCTTTTTACCTTTTTTCTCATAGACTTCGTAATACCTTTTTTCTTTTATTTGTTTTAGCGCTTCGTCAACTTTTTTATTTACTTGACTTTCATCTTTTGTATCAATAAATTTTATTTCTATTATTATTACATTATCGCCGTATGTCCAAACGATGTCTGAATTGCCGATGCCGCCTTGCCTTTCTCCTATCACATCAAATCCCATTATATCCATTGCCGGCAATAAAATTGAGTGATAAAACTTTTCTAATGCGATATGATTCTTTGAAGGTATAGACGCCATAACTCTTGAGCAAAGCGAGGCAAAAAGGACTGCATCTTATTTTGTTGCCGCCTCATTAAAAGTCTTTCGATAACTCATAATATTTTGCAGCTCTGCATTGCTCATATATGTCAGCTATTCATGTTTTGCCAAACACCGTTTTACTTCATTGTTAGGCGAAGCGATTATATACTTTACGCCAAAGTCAATATCATCCTCTATTTCGTCATTATCATAATTATCGTCTGCAATTATTCT
>JAITCX010000082.1 GCA_031282945.1 Elusimicrobiota bacterium | reverse complement strand
GCAATTTATGACTAAAGAAGCTTTTGAAAAAGATATGCGGCGTATGAGTGTTCTTGCAGGGGGGGGGGGGGTTGGATCTATAAGGCTTATGGGCGGCGAGCCTCTATTGCATCCTCAGCTTTTGGATTTTTTATCAATTACCAAAAAATTATTTCCTAAAACCACGTTGATTATTGTTACAAATGGAATTTTATTGCAAAATAAAGATGACAAATTTTGGCGGGTTTTAAAAGAGACGGAAGTGATAATTAGTTTGACAAGGTATCCAATAAAAATCAACTTAAAAAAAATAGATTCAATGGCTTGCAAGTTTGGGGTAAGAATTAATTATGGCGGGTTGGGCGCTGGAGTTAAAGTTATGTTTCATTATCCATTGGATTTGAGCGGCAGTCAAAATGCAGCTTATAGTTATCTTAGATGCGGCGCTGGCAATGGGATGTGCGCTAAGCTTGAAAACGGCAAATTTTTTACCTGCGGCGTTCCATCTAAGATCTATTTATTTAATCAATATTTCAATCAAAATCTTGAGATCACAGAAAAAGATTATGTGGACATTTATAAAATAAATAGTATGGATGAACTTTTAGATCAAATTGCGCGTCCAATTCCTTTTTGCAGATATTGCGATGTCTCGGCGCGCACATACAATAATAAATGGGCGGTTTCAAAACGAGATATAAAGGAATGGACATAATTTTGTGCCGCTTTTTTGAGGCGGTTTGGTTATGCAGTGAAATTTTTGTGGATTTATCGGCGCTTTTATTGGATGATCTCTATTGAAATTTTTGTGAGATTGCAGGGGCTATTCTTTGTAGCATTAGCGGTATTTGCAGTTTGATTTTCCTTCTTTCAATCTTTTAAAATCTGCCGCCAATTGCAGAAATTTTGGGTTTTTTAAGCCGTTTATAAAAGCGGCGCCGAAAATTTCGTATAATATAAGCATAACATAAAAATATTTTTCTGTTTTTCCTTAACAAATAAGAAATAAATATTTCTGCCTTTTTAATTTTTGGTTTTTCTTTTTCTAAAAAGAAAACCTGATCTTGACTTTAAAATTTTGCTTCTTTTTCTAAAAGAAGCAATTTGTTTCTTTTCAGTGGAGAAATTTGAACACTTTATTTTGGGCGATTAACAACACCGGCTAAAGTTAAATGGCGGAGCTTAATTTGCGAGCGCCGCTTAATAAAAAAAGGAGGTAGCAAATGAAAGAACAAATTCAAAGGCTCGGGAGATTCCTGAGCGGCATGGTAATGCCAAACATCGGAGCGTTTATCGCTTGGGGTTTAATCACGGCATGTTTTATTCCCACAGGGTGGATCCCCAACGAAACGTTTAACAAATTGGTAGGACCCATGTTAACCTATTTATTACCGCTGATGATAGGTTTTACGGGCGGTAAAATGATTTACGACCATCGCGGGGGCGTGGTTGGAGCAATCGCTACAATTGGAGTTATTGTCGGCTCAGACATTCCAATGTTTTTGGGCGCAATGTTAGTTGGACCTTTAGGCGGCTGGGTTATCAAAAAGTTTGATGAGCTTATAGACGGCAAAGTTAAACAAGGTTTTGAAATGCTTGTAAATAATTTTAGCGCGGGCATTTTAGGCGGCATTTTAGCTTTGATTGCTTTTGTGGCAATAGGGCCTGTCTGTCAAGCCATCAATATTTTCTTGGGCGAAGGCGCTAAATTTTTTGCAGACAGAGGCCTCCTGCCTCTGATGTCAATTTTTGTGGAACCTGCAAAAATTTTATTTTTAAACAATGCGATAAATCATGGAGTTTTCACTCCGCTTGGAGCGGCGCAGGTTGCCGAGACGGGCAAGTCGCTTTTCTTCATGATTGAATCAAATCCGGGCACAGGTTTAGGAATGCTTTGCGCTTATTGGCTTGCAGGAAAAGGCACAGCCAAGTCAAGCGCGCCGGGCGCAATAATTATTCATTTCTTCGGCGGCATTCACGAAATTTATTTCCCTTATGTTTTAATGAACCCTATTTTGCTTATTGCAATGATAGGCGGCAGCTTTGTAAACATTTTAGTGCTTACGCTTTTGGGCGGAGGTTTGGTTGCGCCGGCAAGTCCGGGCAGTATTTTTGCTGAGCTTATTATGACGGCTCCCGGCAGTTATTTTGCAAATATTGCCGCTATAACATTATCGGCTGTGACCAGTTTTGTTTTATCTGTACTTTTGTTAAAAACATTTGCCAAAGGCGAGGATTTAGGGGATGCCATTATTCAAAGAGATACCTTAAAAGCCGAGTCTAAAGGCGGAGGGATTTCATTGGGAAATGCAGATATCAAGACGATAGTTTTTGCTTGCGATGCTGGAATGGGATCTAGTGCGATGGGCGAGACGATGCTTAAGAAAAAATTGAAAGCGGCGGGTTTAGAGGGGATAAAAGTTGTGCATTCCTCTATAGATCAGCTCTCGGGAAATCCCGATATAATTTTGGTGCATGAGCAGCTCAAAGGCAGGGTTGAAAGCCGCTGCCCGAAATCTCGGATCATTGCGGTAACGGATTTAATTGCGGCTCCGCAATACGATCAGCTTATTGCAGAATTAGCTAAAAAAAATTAATTAGTTTTTTAATGCGGCTTGCCTTTTTTCATGGGCAAGCCGCATTTTTTTAAGAGGTGAAAATGATTATAACAATTACATTAAATCCCGCCATAGATAAAACGGCGCAAGTTTATGATTTAAAAATCGGCGAGTTAAACCGCCTTGAAAATGTTTTAATTGATGCGGGCGGCAAAGGCATAAATGTTTCAAAAATGATTTCGGCTCTGGGCGCAAATTCAATAGCCTGCGGTTTTATTGGGGCAAAAAATGAACAGGTCATAATAGAAAAATTAAATGAGTTAAATATTAAAAATGATTTTGTAAAGATAAATTCCAATACGCGCGTAAATTTAAAAGTTATAGATAAAGACGCTGTATTGACGGAACTAAATGAGCAGGGTTTTGAAATAAGCCAAAAAGATACAGAACTTTTAGAGAAAAAAATTGCAAGCCTTTCGCACTCAGGAAATATTTTTGTTTTTTCAGGCAGTATCCCCAAGGGCGCGCCTTTAGATATTTATGAGCGTTTAATAAAAATTGCACATGGAGGGGGGGCTGTTTGTTTTGCAGATTGCGAGGGAGAAGCTTTTAAATATGCGCTCAATGCAAATCCAGATTTTATAAAACCTAATTTATTTGAATTGAAAACTTATTTTGGAATTACAGAGGATTTAACTCAAGAAAAGATTATAGAGCTTTGCCAAGGTTTTGGACGCCGAAATATAAAGATTGTTTCGCTTACTTTAGGCGCGCAAGGCGCATTGGTTTTAGGCGGTTTTGATGAAAGCGCAAAAAATTATCAAGAAGGGTTTTTTGCAAAAGGTTTAAAAATTAAAGCGCATTCTTCGGTCGGGGCTGGCGATAGTTTTGTGGGGGCTTTTGCTTACGCTTATGAAAACAATATGAGTTTAGAAGACTCTTTTAAGTTGGCAATGGCATGTTCGGCCGGAGCGGTCTGCACGCAAGGCACAAATCCTCCCGATCTTGAGCTTGTAAATGAATTAAAACTTAAGACTGAAATTGTCAAACTTTTTTAAATAATAGCTATTAAATTTATAAAGGGCGCCCATAAAACTTAAGTTTATGTTAAATCTAAGCGTTTATTTTTTAATAGTTGGGAAGTTTTGTAAAATGCAAATAAAAAATAAATGTTTGGAGGTTATATGTCAAAGTTGGAAGTTTGCAAATACGGCCATAATATTTTACGTAAAAAATCTGTAGAAATTCTTGAAATTACGCAGGAAATAAAAGTCTTGGCGCAGGATATGCTTGAAACGATGTACGCGGCTCCCGGCGTCGGTCTTGCCGCTCCGCAAGTTGGAAAGTCCATAGCCCTTTGCGTCATAGATGTTTCTAAAGAACAAAATAAACCTTTAGTTTTAATAAATCCAAAAGTTGTCAATACAAGAGATCAAGTTATTATGCAGGAAGGATGTCTATCTTTTCCGGGAATGTATGAGGATATAAAACGTTTTGATTTTGTAGAGGTAGCTTTTATAGATTTAGAGGGAAAAAGTCAAAAAGTGTCGGCGGAGGGATTCTTATCAAAGGCTTTGCAGCATGAGATAGATCATTTAAATGCAAAACTTTTTATAGATTATTTGCCGCAATGGAAAAGAAAAAATCTGCAAAAAGAAATAAAACGCAAACAAAAATCGGGGCAGTGGTGAGAATTCTTTTTTTTGGGACTGCTGATATTTCGGTAGTTTTTTTGAAGTGTTTATTTGAAAGAGGTTTTGATATTTTGGCATTGACGCAAATTGACAAACCTGCCAAAAGAGGTTCAAAAGTTTTGCACACTCCTGTAAAAAGTTTTTGTTTGCAAAACAATATTGAATTTGCCAGCGTTGAGAAATGGGACGAGCATATCAAACAAAAAGTTTTTGATTGGGGGGCGGATGCGGGGCTGGCGGTTTCTTTTGGAAAAATTATTCCAGACTATATTTTTCAAGCGCCGCATTTTAAAACTTTAAATATTCATTTTTCGCTTTTGCCAAAATACAGAGGAGCGGCGCCTGTGCAGTATGCGCTTTTAAACGGCGATCGCCTGACGGGCGTTACCTCTTTTTTTATAGAAAAAACTTTGGATACAGGTAAAATTTTATTGCAAAAGAGTTTGGAGATTTTGCCTTGCGATGATGC
>JAITCX010000018.1 GCA_031282945.1 Elusimicrobiota bacterium | reverse complement strand
TTTACTTTGCTATAATATAAAACGATAGTGGAAGCGGTTGTTTAAATAAAATGAGCAAGTAATTTTTAATAAATATATTATGTAAAATCATTTAAACTTTTGACGGTAGACCTTTTATCCGCGCATGGCAATCCCGCCTTATTTTTTTCTCAGGGCAATCACTTTTACTATTATTGTTTTTTAGTTGGGTTTAATTTAATGCAAATGGGAGGCAAAATGTTTGTTGGTTTGGGTTATGATGTTCATGCATTTAAAAAAGGGAGAAAACTTTTTTTGGGAGGAGTGGAGATCGCCAATGATATGGGTTTGGACGGTCATAGCGATGCAGATGTTTTATTGCATGCTTTAATGGATGCGCTGCTTGGCGCCGCCGGTCTAAATGATATCGGGCATTTTTTTCCAAATACTGACGAGCAATATAAAGATATATCTAGTTTAAAACTTCTGTGTTGCGTTAAAGATGAGTTGAGTAAAAGAAATTTCGAGCTAAATAATGCCGATATAACAGTAATAGCTCAAACGCCGATGATATATCCATATATAGATAAAATGAAAGAAAATATAGCTTTTAGGCTGGATGCGCCCCGTGAGCGCATAGCCATAAAAGCGACAACAAATGAACATTTAGGTTTTATAGGAAGACAGGAGGCAATAGCGGCGCTTGCATGCGTGTCTATTAAAAAATATGATAAAAGTTTTTAATACATTAACCAATAAAAAAGAAGTTTTTCAACCGCAGGATAAAAATAATGTGAGCATGTACATATGCGGCATCACCCCTTATGATGAGGTTCATCTTGGGCATGCCCGCGCCTATGCGGCTTTTGATATCATCAAAAGACATCTCATAAACAGCGGTTACGGCGTGACCCATGTGCAAAATTTTACAGATATTGACGATAAAATTATCGCTAGAGCAAAAGAGAGAAATTTGCCCGCGCGTTTGCTTGCAAAAAAATATATTGACGATTATTTTGTTCAAACCGACAAATTAAATATTCTCAGGGCAAATTCTTATCCGCTTGTGACGGATATGATCCCAAATATTATCGCTTTTATAAAAGTTTTAATGGACAAAGGTTTTGCTTATCAAGCGGGCGGCGATGTTTATTATGATGTCGCAAAGTTTAAAGATTATGGCAAACTTTCAAAACAAAAATTAGAGGATAGACTGGCGGGCGCGCGCGTGGAAATAAATGACAATAAACGTTCTTCTTATGATTTTGCCCTCTGGAAACAATCCAAGCCCGATGATCCGCAAGACGTTTGCTGGCAGAGTCCATGGGGTATGGGACGGCCGGGCTGGCATATAGAATGTTCCGTAATGTCGTCTACATTGCTTGGGGAGACGATAGATATACATGGCGGCGGACGCGACCTAATTTTTCCACACCATGAAAATGAAATCGCTCAAAGCGAAGCGAAGTCAGGATGCTGTTTTGTTAAATATTGGATACACAATGGTTTTGTGACAATAGATCATGAAAAAATGTCTAAATCGCTTGGTAATTTTTTTACGCTTAGCGATATATTTAAAAAATATTCTCCCCGCGTCATTAGATATTATTTAATAAGCCAACATTATAGAAGCCCGCTGGACTTTTCGGATGAAAACGTTGATGGCGCAAAAAATGCATTGGATGGGCTTGACGATGCTTTTTTACGTTTAATTGAAACTGGATGCGAGGTAGCGGATAAGATTTCCGACAAAGATTTGCAGGACTTGTATAAAAAATTTACCGCCTCTTTAGACGATGATTTTAATTCTCAAAAAGCGCTTTCTTATTTGCACGAGTTGAAAAATTTAATTCTTACCGAGCTGCAATCGGCGCCAAAAGAACGCCTTAGCCAAATGAGATTTGCGTTTAAAAAAATGGCCGAAGATTCGCTTGGACTTGTTTTGCCCACTGTAAAAAAAGATGAAGAAGTTTTGGCATTGCTTGAAAAAAGGAATATTGCAAGACTTAAAAAAGATTGGGCGAGCGCTGATGCGCTCAGGAAAGCCATTGATGAAAAAGGTTATAAAATTGTTGACAATGCCGACGGAAGCTCGTCTGTAATAAGTAAAAATTAAAAATGATCTTAATTGTATAGACCATTTTTAAAATAAAAAGGCAAGGAGAAATTATGAAAAGGAATTTTTTGGGGGTGTCTCTATTTTTGGTTTTTAGTCTTGCATTATTTTCATGCGGAGGAGCAAAAACAATAGTAAATGATAAAGCGAGTCCCATAACTTTGGTAATTTTGGAAACTATTCCTAATACTGAGTCGCCAGCGTGGGTAAACAACACGGATGATTTTTGGGAAGAGGGTGGAAATTATTTTTATCGGGGAATGGCGGAAGGGATGACAAATCTGGGAGCGGCTCGTAGGAGCGCGCAGGCGGCTGCTGTAACACAAATTGCCGAACAGGTCAAATCAACGGTGCGTGTAGAATTTTCGCGCGCATTGGAGGCGGCGGCTTATGAGGAAGAGAGCGGCACATATTTAAAAGATGTATTTTTCTCTGTTGTGGACAATTTGAATCTAACTGGAGTGGCTGTTAAAGGGTCGTATTCACAGAGGATTTCGGAAACCAATAGAGACACTGGAACGACAAAAGTTTATTATCGTTCCTATGTTTTAGCGCAGCTTAGTCAGCAGGATTTTAAGAGACTTGTAGCAAACGCTTTTGACAAAACCAATACGCAAATGAAGTCAAATCAAGGCGCAAAAGAATTATCTCAACAAGTTGAGAGTAGATTTTTTGCAGCTCAAGGGCAATAATGTTTAGAACTATAGTACTTTTGTTGGCGACGGGCGTTTTAGTTTTTACTTCTTGCACGCCCGCCGTCCCGCAAGGGGGGCGTGGAGATTCCACTTCAGTTCAAGCTAGCAAAGCGCCTGATTGGGCGGGCAAAACATGGATTGACGGCAACTCCTATTTTTTTAGCGGCATTTCGGGCATAACGGATAATTTAGCGGATGCCCGCCAGCAAGCTTATCTTGATGCGCTTTCAAAAGCGGCTCAATATTTAGGCATTTCTTTAGACGATACAACCCAGTATATTATCAATTCTAATGTAAGTTCATTAAACTCATCAACAAATATTACCACAGATCAAACTCAATTAACGCAAGGCATAATAAAAGATTTTCAGTATACGCGAAACAAAAATAATTCTATTGTCGGTTATCTTTTGCTTGTATACAATAAATCTGATATTGAAAGAGAAAAGCGGCGTAAGGAGCAACTTGCCCAGCAAGAGAAGCGGCGGATATTGGATCGCGCTAAATTTAGAGTGTCCATAAATACAGATGAGCGTTTAGATGGCTTGAGCGCCGAGGTCAAGGAAGTTTTTAGTAAATTAGGTTATCAAATTGCGTCTGAGAGTGATATGCTGTTAAATGTAAAAGTTGCTGACGAGAGCTATGAAAATGTTAGAAATGGGATGATAATGTGCGTTTTAAAAATTGAGGTTTCACTGGGACAAAAGGCGCAAGTTTTAGAAACTTTTGGTTATGGTAAAACGAGAGAGGAAGCTTTTCAAAAAGCTGAGCAACGTTTAGGCGATAATTTGTCGGAAGCTATTGATCAAAAAATTTTTTAACAATTAATATTTTCTTTTTTTTGTGAGATTTTTTATTATTTTGTCGTTGCCGCGTTGTTGTGTTTTTGTTGTTGTGTCGTTGGTGTGTCGTAATTTCTCGGGCGCTCTTTGGTTGGGTGTCGCAAAGAAATCCTAACGCCAATCTTTGCGGCATCTTTTGCAGGATTTATGTGTCAAGAAAATTTGCGCAAAATCTACGGCAAATACAGGCATTATAGGTTTTCCAAGACACCCAGTTTTGCGGCGTAGCGGAGTGTAAGCACTTGCTTTATGAGAAATTTTTATATCGTTTTGTTGTTGCTGTTGTCTTTGTTATTGCTGTGTCGTACTTTCTCCGCGCTCTTTTAGTTTTGCGGCGTAGCGAAGCGTAAGCGCTGCTATGCGAGAAATTTTTTTCGCCAAGAGGGCAAGGGAAACTGGAAGTTTCCTTTGCCCTCACCCAGGCGGGCGTGACAGTACAGACTGCTGTCTGTCACGTCAAGAGTAGAGTCGGCGCGGGGGCGAAAAAAA
>JAITCX010000240.1 GCA_031282945.1 Elusimicrobiota bacterium | reverse complement strand
CGCCACCTCTGGATTTTTATTAGACCTTGTTGAGAAAGATTATAATTACCGTGAACTTGTATTTGATGAAATAAATGTTAGCGAAAATCTTTTAACCTGCGCAAATTTAAAAAAGCTTTTGCCTATTTCTATACTTTTTCAGACGGGATATTTGACAATTTCAGCTATTCAAACAGAGCCAAATAAATTAGCGCAAACCTATACTTTAGTTTGGCCCAATGAGGAAGTGAAATGTTCTTTTTCACAGGAGATCTTGGAGTCAATGACGGGAAGCGATAATTTAATATTGCTTATAGAAAAGTTTAAAAAACCAATTATAAAAAGTTTTGAGACTCTCAATGCCCAAGATTTTCAAGAATATTTTCCATTGATATACGCCTGCATTCCATACAATGCGCTGGAAGCCAGAGAATCAAATTATCAAGCGATTTTTATTTTGGCAATGAGATTGATGGGCTTTGATATTTCAGGAGAGGATAGAACAAGTTGGGGGTCTGCAGATGCAGTGATAAGACAACAAAAACAGACAATAATTGTGGAAATAAAATACGCTAAAAAAAGCGAAAATGTAAATAAAAAAGTTGACGCCGCATTAAAACAAATAAAAGATAAAAAATATTGGCAAAAACATATATCCCCAAATAAGAAAATCATTTTGCTGGGTTTGGTTTTTGCAAATAAAGGTAAAGTCGTGAAAGGGAAATTTGAGGAAATGAAGTAGAATAAATTAATTTTTGCAAATATATTGTTTTAAAAGGTTGATGAAATGAACAATAAAATAGAAAAGTTGATAGATGAAGCTGTTGCAAAAATTATAGAGCGTAGCGGCAGTCCGGAAAAAATAAAAAAGTTACAGGAAAAACATAATGTAAAAATACATTTTATTCCAAAACGATATAGAATTTTTGGCGGTATTTTGCAGAGTATGAATATCCAATTTGGAAATTTTATTGAAGTTCTTATGACATTGCTCATAGAAAATGACGGGCATTATAAAATAATCACTGATTATAGCGGTAAAAAAAATAATTCTTTTGAACTCTCATCTAAAAATGATGCATTAATTGATAATTATATCACCCGCTGCCAAACAGAAAACATAAATTTGGATATAGAATTTCCAAAGCTTTTAAAAAATATTGTTCTAAATAAAGACGGGCAAACGATAAAATTTAATCATGATATAGATCTACTTTTTAAAAATATAAAGACAGATAAATTTTATTATATGGAATGCAAATATAATGACGATCATGACACTGGAAAATTTGTTGATATAAATAGAAAATTTATAAAAACTTACGCTTATTTAGTAAAAGAATTAAATATTGAAAATAGCGATGAATTAATGCCGATATTGTTTTTTTTCACAAATAAAAAAATGAAAGAAAATGATTATATACCAGAAAAATCAAATATTTATAGAGGCAAAACTTTTTTTGAAAAGTTTCTAAAAATAGAATATGCAGAAATTGATAAATATCTCTTGAATTTATCCGAAAATCCTAAAACCATAAAATCTTTTAAAAACTTATACGATAAAATTATCAATATTTGAGAGGAGGCTTTATGATAGACATAAAAATGAATCATATATATCATGGCGATTGTATAGAAATATTAAAAAGTTTTCCCAGCAAATCTGTCGATTTAATTTTTGCCGATCCGCCGTACAATATGCAATTAAAAAAAGAATTATACCGCCCTAACAATACAAAAGTAGACGGCGTAAATGACGATTGGGATAAATTTTCCTCGTTTCAAGAATATGACAATTTTTGTATCGCTTGGCTTAAAGAATGCAAAAGAATATTAAAAGATACCGGAACAATTTGGGTGATTGGCTCCTATCACAATATTTATAGGGTCGGCGCTATTTTATTAGATCTCGGCTTTTGGATATTAAACGATGTAACTTGGCATAAATCAAATCCAATGCCTAATTTTTTGGGAACGCGTTTTACAAATGCAACAGAAACGCTTCTGTGGTGTTCTAAAGGCGAAAATTTTAAAAAATATACATTTAATCATAAATTGATGAAACAATATAACGGCGGCAAACAAATGACTTCCGTTTGGAATATCGGTCTGTGCATCGGCAATGAGAGAATTAAAGGAGAGGATGGGAAAAAAGCGCATTCCACCCAAAAGCCTCAAGAATTATTAAAACGCGTGATACTTTCAACTACAAACCCAAATGATATCGTATTAGATCCATTTTTCGGCACAGGCACAACCGGCGCCGCCGCTAAAATGTTAGGCCGAAATTTTGTCGGTATAGAAAGAGAAAAAAAATATATAAGCATAGCTGAAAAAAGAATAGAAAATATAAAAACTGTTTTTCCTGAAAGCGCTTGGCTTGAAACTATTAAAGAGGAAAAACCAAAAGTTGCATTTGTAAAACTCCTTGAAAAAAATATTATAAGCGCAGGCGAGCTTTTATATACCCGCAAGAGATATAGCAAAAAAGCAAAAATATTGGCTGATGGAAATTTAAACTATGAAAATAATATTGGTTCTATACACCGCATCGGAGCTTTAATTCAACAAACCCCATCCTGCAATGGCTGGAAATTTTGGTATATCTTTAAAAACAATAAATTGTTTTTGCTGGATGATTTAAGAGGAGAATATCTTAAATTGGGATTGTAAACCGCTGCGAGTAATTTAAATTAAAAAAATAACACATGAAAAATATTATTTAAAATAATAAAATATATACATTAATAAATTTATAAATTTTTGAGTTTAGCGCTAGCTAAAAAGGAGAGGGCAAATGTCAGATAAAGACAACGATAAAGACAAAGGAAAAACTAAAGATTCGTCTCAGGATCAGCAGACGGTTTCTGAAAA
>JAITCX010000227.1 GCA_031282945.1 Elusimicrobiota bacterium | reverse complement strand
TTTAGGTTAGTGAAAGCGGCAGATCGCTTGGTCTTTACGAGAACTTTTTTTATTGTTTTGTCGTTGCTGTTTGTTGTTGTCTTTGTTTTTGTCTTTGCCGTGTCGTACTTTCTGGGGCGCTCTTTTTATTTTTTAGCCTAGCGCAAGCGCGGGCGCTGAGGTTGCCAAAGACACCCTACCAAAAGGGAGCGCAAAAAAAATAAAAAGAAAAAAGTTTAAAGAGCGTTAATTTTCTGTTTCTCTTTTGTAGAAAAGAGAAGCAAGTTGCATGTGTCGTTTTTTGTTGTTTTTTGCTAAAAGAAATTTCTGTCTCTCTTTTTCAAAGAGAGAATTAATCTGGAAGTGTCATTAAGTTTTGTTTCTTTTTCAAAAGAAATAATTGCATTGCTCTTTTTTACAAAAGAGTTAAGTTGGTTTTTCTGTTTCTCTTTTACCAAAAGAGAAATAATTTCAAACTCTTTTTTATAAAAGAGAATAATTTAAGGAGGATGCTTTGATACACATAAGAGAAGACATTCAAACGATTTTCAAAAAAGACCCCGCCGCCCGCTCAGTTCTGGAGATCTTATTGTGTTATCCCGGTTTCCATGCGGTTTTACTGCACCGCATAGCGCATAAATTTTGGACATTAAAACTTTATTTAATAGCCCGCATAATCTCGCATTTAAGCCGTTTTTTAACAGGCATAGAAATTCACCCGGCGGCAAAGTTAGGGCGCAGGGTGTTTATAGATCATGGTATGGGCGTGGTGATAGGGGAGACGGCGGTTGTGGGCGATGATGTCTTGATATATAAAGGCGTTTTGCTGGGCGGCAGTTCTATAGAGAAAAAAAAGAGGCATCCTACAATTGGCAATAATGTTGTGTTGGGATCTAATGCAATAGTATTGGGCTGCGTTAAGGTTGGAGACAATGCTAGGATCGCGGCGGCTTCAGTTGTAACGCATGATGTGCCGCCCAATGCCACAGCTATCGGCGTGCCGGCGCGGTTGAGCTTGGGTTATGACCCCGATGAAACTTTAAAATTAGAACATTCAAAACTTCCCGATCCTGTGTCTGAGGCTTTAAAGTATGTTTTGGAACAAAATCAAAAACTTTCTAATAAAGTTGACAAACTTATAAAAGGAGGAAAAGGGTAATGAATTTAGCAAAATGGACAATTAAAGCTCAAGATGCATTAGCGGATGCGCAAGAACTCGCCGCCCAATACGGCAATCAAGAGTTGACTTGCGAACATCTCCTAGTGAGTTTAATTTCTCAAGAGCAGGGGACGGTCGGGGCTATCTTAAAACTTATAGGCGAAAAAGCGCATAAAAATTTAGCGGACAATATTTTAAAATCTTTAAAAGAAGATCTGCAAAAAAAGGTAAAGGTGGAAGGCGGCAGCGGGCCGTATTTAGGTTCAGCGTTAAAGGCGGTTTTGGATACGGCCGAGAAAATTTCTAAAGAGTTGAAAGATGAATTTGTTTCAACTGAACATATTTTTCTTGCAATTTTAGAGGATGGTAAAAGCGATGCCGCTAAAATTTTAAAATCAAACGGCGTGACTAAAGATGAAGTATTAAATGCGCTTTTTGAAATTAGGGGCGGTCAGCAAGTTGTAGACCAAAACCCAGAGGATAAATATCAAGCTTTAGAAAAGTACGGCAAAGATTTGACCCAGCTTGCGCGTATGGGTAAATTGGATCCTGTTATCGGCAGAGACGAAGAGATCCGCCGCAGCATTCAAGTTTTGTCTCGGCGCACAAAAAATAATCCTGTAATTATCGGCGAGCCCGGCGTTGGAAAAACAGCAATTGTTGAAGGGCTTGCTCAAAGAATAATTTCGGGCGATGTTCCTGAAACTTTGATGGACAAAAGAATTATTGCGTTGGATATGGGGGCTTTGATAGCGGGGGCGAAATACCGCGGCGAATTTGAAGATAGGCTAAAAGCTGTTTTAAAAGAAATACAAAAAGCCAATGGGCAGGTGGTTCTTTTTATAGATGAACTGCATGTAATTGTGGGGGCGGGCGCATCGGAGGGAGCCATTGATGCTAGCAATATGTTAAAGCCGATGCTTGCAAGAGGGGAACTGCGTTTAATTGGCGCTACAACATTAAATGAATATAGAAAATACATTGAAAAAGATGCGGCTCTTGAAAGGCGTTTTCAACCTATTCTTGCCAATGAACCCACTATCGCCGATACAATTGCAATTTTGCGCGGCATAAAAGAAAAATATGAAGTCCACCATGGCGTAAAAATAAAAGATCAAGCTTTAACGGCCGCCGCAAATTTAAGTTCGCGTTATATCACCGATAGGTTTTTACCGGACAAAGCTATAGATTTAATAGACGAAGCGGCCAGTAAATTGAGAATGGAAATAGATTCTATGCCTACGGAATTAGACGCCCTAGAGAGAAAGTTGAGGCAGCTTGAAATTGAAGCTCAAGCTGTTAAAAAAGACAGCGATGAAAATTCTAAGTTGAGGTTGGATGAAATACAAAAAGAGATAACGCAATTAAAACAGGAATCTTCGGGCTTGAAAGAACAATGGGAAAAAGAAAAAGTTGCAATTGCAAAAATTAGAAAATTGAAAAAAGAAATAGAGGATTTAAAAATTGAGGAACAACGTTTGGAAAGGGACGGAAATTTAAACGCCGTTGCGGAAATTAGGTATGGGAAAATCCCAAATTTGCAAGGGGATCTCACCCGTGAAAATGCAAGTTTAGCTGAGATTCAAAGTAAAAATAAAATGTTGAAAGAGGAAGTTGATCAAGATGACATTGCCGAAATTGTTTCCAAGTGGACGGGCATTCCTGTTTCAAGGATGCTTGAGGGGGAGGCGGAACGTTTAAGCAAATTGGAGGAACGTTTGCATAAACGCGTCATCGGTCAAGATGAAGCGATAACTGCAATTGCAAATGCTGTGAGGCGTTCGCGTTCGGGTATAAACGATCCATCAAAACCCATTGGTTCATTTTTATTTTTAGGACCGACCGGCGTTGGAAAAACAGAGTTGGCAAAAGCTCTAGCCGAAATTTTGTTTAGCGATGAGAAAAATATTGTTAGGATAGATATGTCGGAGTATATGGAAAAACATGCAGTAAGCCGTTTGATTGGAGCGCCTCCGGGATATGTTGGATACGAGGAAGGGGGGCAGTTGACTGAGGCGGTAAGACACAAACCTTATTCTGTAATTTTATTTGATGAAATAGAAAAAGCGCATCCTGAAGTTTTAAATATTTTATTGCAATTGTTTGATGATGGGCGGTTGACGGACGGGCAGGGACGAACTGTGGATTTTAAAAATACTGTAATAATTATGACTTCAAATGTTGGGTCGCGCCATATTTTAGACTATGAAAATTATGAACAAATGCGCCAGCAGGTGATGGGGGAATTACGGGAAATTTTCAGACCTGAATTTTTAAACAGAATTGACGAAACGATTATTTTTAACAGGCTTACGCCGGACGAGCTTGCAAAAATTGTAAATGTTCAGCTTACTGCAGTTTACGCTCGACTTGGAGCGCGCCACATTGAACTGCATTTATCTGATAAAGCTAGAGATTTTATTGCCGCAAGGGGTTATGATCCAACTTTTGGAGCGCGTCCGTTGAAAAGAGCTATTCAAACTTATTTATTAAATCCATTGGCGCAAAGTTTAATAGCTGGGGAATTTAAGGACGGCGATATAATAAAAGTAGATATTGAAAAGCAAAAAAATAAAGAGGAAATCACGCAGTTAAAATTTTCGCGCGCTTATGTAAATTAAAATATTGTCATAAAATTTAATGTTTGGAGGAAACCCTTGAAAACAGTAATAGTAATGCCCGCTTACAATGCCCAAAATACGCTTAAACAAACTTTAGACGATATTCCAAAAGGTTCTTATGATGAGATTTTGCTTGTTGATGATTTCTCGTCTGATAATACGGTGGAATTGGCAAGAAGTTTAGGTTTAAAAGTTGTTGAGCATGATAAAAATAAGGGTTATGGCGGCAATCAAAAGACGTGTTATAAAACTGCTTTAGAAATGGGCGCTGATATTGTGATAATGCTGCATCCCGATTATCAATACAATCCGCGTTTAGTTCCCTATATGGCTGGACTTATAAAAGACGATATTTGCGATATAATTTTGGCATCTAGAATTAGAACCAGAAAGGAAACGCTTGCGGCGGGAATGCCCGCTTACAAGTATTTTTTTAATAGGATGTTGACCATTTTTGAAAATTTTGTTTTAGGGTTTAACTTGGGCGAGTTTCACACGGGATACAGATCATTTTCAAGAAAGGCTTTGGAGACATTAAATTTTGAAG
>JAITCX010000067.1 GCA_031282945.1 Elusimicrobiota bacterium | reverse complement strand
GCAAAATCTATTCTGAGGATTATTTTTATAGAACATTATCTTCCACAAAAAAAGATAAGCTTATTGCAAAAAATGTTATCAATGCTTTTGCATTGTCGGCTCATTCTATATTTTTGCAGGCATTATATTATATTCTCTATCATATAACTTTTGGTACATTAAAGATTAAATATAGAAATAGGCATCGCGTGCAAATGGCTCTTGCAAAAACTAAGAAGGAAATGCCGATGACATGGATAATCAATAATGATGAGGTGAAGGGATAGACCATCGCATTGTTTTTTATTTAAATTTAATGATTAAATTATGAAGGCGGTTTATTTAGTGAAGTTGATTTTAGTTTTAGAAATTATTAAAAGTTTACAAGGATAGATAAATTATAAACGGAGAAAAAAATGAACAAAAAGATTCCATTGTTTAAGGTTTTTATGTCTAAAGAAATTGACCAACCATTGCTTGAAGTTTTGCATAGCGGCTGGATTGGCGAGGGACCGATAGTTGAAAAATTTGAAGAGACGCTCAGAGCGTATTTTGGAAATAAATATCTTACTACATTAAATAACGGCACGGCGGCGCTTCATTTAGCCTATCATATCGCTCAATATCAAGATGAATATAAAAGTTACCGCAACAACAATCAAAATGAAATTATATCCACCCCCATTACCTGTACGGCTACAAATACTCCAATAATTGCAACGGGCGCAAAGATTGTTTGGGCGGATGTTGATCCACTGACGGGCAATATAGATCCAAAAGATATTGAAAGAAAAATTACAAAAAATACTAAAGCTGTCGTTATGGTTCATTGGGGCGGAAATCCCTGTTTAATAGACGAGATAAACGCTATTGCAAAAAAACACAATATAAAAACTGTGGAGGATGGGGCGCATTCTATGGGCATGCAATACAAGGGAAAAATGTTTGGAAATTTTAGCGATTTCAGCATTTTGAGTTTGCAGGCTATAAAACATATTACAAGCGTGGACGGCGGAGTTTTGATGTTACGCTCTAAAAAAGATTATGAGAGAGCGGAACTCTTGCGTTGGTATGGAATTGACAGAACAATTAGAGAGGGAATAGACTTGCGCTGCGAGTTGGATGTGGTTGAAGCAGGATATAAATTTCATATGAACGATGTTTGCGCGGTAATAGGCATGATAAATTTTAAACAGCTTAATGAAATTGTCAATGCTCATAGAGACAATGCAAAATTTTATAATGAGGCGTTTAAGACTTGCTCAAAAATAAAAGTTGCGCCAGAAAATCCAGACGGCAAAAGCTCTTACTGGCTTTATACTTTGCATTTAAATAATAGAGATGAGGTCATGAAAAAACTTGGCGATGCGGGGATAATGGCTTCAAAAGTTCATGCTAGAAATGATATTCATACAATGTTTAAAGAATTTAAAGCCGATCTCCCGAACGCTCAAAAATTTAATGATACGCATTTATGTATTCCAGTCGGCTGGTGGGTAACAAAAGAAGATAGGCAATATATAGCGGATAAGGTGATTGAATTTGCAAAATAGTTTTGATATTACAATTTTGACGGTAAATTATAATACATCGCATTTTATAAAGCTTATGATTTATTCTTTTTGCGTTCTCACAAAAAGAAAATGGAAAATGATAATTTGCGACAATGGCAGCAAAGAAAGCGATTTTGCAAAGTTAAAAGAAATAATTTCTAGTCATAAAAATATAGAGCTTATTACAAGACAACAAAAAAATGAACAGCCCAGCATTGCCCATGGCAAAGCTATGGATCTGCTTATTTCAAAAGTGGATACGCCGTATTTTCTTTTAATGGATGCGGATTGTGTTTTTTTGAGAAAATTTTGGGATGACGATATTATAGACCAAATGCAAAAAGACAATTTAACGCTTATAGGAACGCCTTCTGTTTTTAATAGTTATAAGCCGATAGATTTTCCAGAGGTTTATGCGACAATGTTTGATACGCAAAAATATAAAGAGTTGGGATCGCCGAGTTTATGTCCTGATGAAGTTTGGGCAAACTCCAATGATAAAAATAATATAGAGGCTAGAGATACAGGGTGGCTGGTCAGGCGGGAATGCATAAAAAAAGGCCATAATTATTATGTATTTGATGCAATTTATACAAAACACAATTATATAAAAAGCAAAAATTTTTCAGGCATATATTGTCTGGAATTTTTTATGCGGGCGACAGACGAAATAATATGTTCTCATTTCGGCAGAGGCTCTTCGCAGGGCGCTTGGAAATTTGCGGATAAAAAAACTTTTTTGCCAAAAGCTTTTTTAAAAAGGAATCAGTTAAATAACTGGATAAAAAAATCTAAAAAAATAATTGCCAAACAAGCCGCATTAAAAAAACCAAAAGATTTAATTGTTATAACTTAGGAGAATAGATGAAAAAAGCATTGATAAATTTATTTTGCGCTTTTATTTTAAATAAACAAAAGAGAAAAGAAATTAGAAATAAATTAACTGTAAAATTTATAAAAGACAGGGAAAATTCTAAGTATTACGCTCAGTTTGTCAAGTTTTTAGAAAACAAAGACAATAGAGATTCTTTTGTTTCCATAACCAAATTAGAGCCTAAAAAATTTGATACAAAAATCATTGCTTTTTATCTGCCGCAATTTTATCCTATTGCCTTAAACAATGCCCATCATGGTCAAGGTTTTACGGAATGGTTTAATGTGACAAAAGCATTTCCAAATTTTACAGGCCATCATCAGCCGCATTTGCCCATAGACGTGGGCTTTTATGATTTAACGCATACCGATGTTATGTTTAGGCAAATTGAACTTGCAAAATTATACGGCGTCTATGGTTTTTGCGCTCATTATTATTGGTTTTCAGGGGAGAAATTATTAAATAAACCTTTTGAAAATTATTTGGCGGATAAACGTTTAGACTTGCCTTTTTGTTTTTGTTGGGCATTGGAAAATTGGACTAGAAAATGGGATACGGGAACTCAAGAATTAATTATTGAACAGAAATTTCAAGATTCAGATGCCCAAAAATTTTTTGATGATATTAAACCTTTTTGGCAGGATGAAAGATATATAAGAATAGATTCCAAACCTATTTTAATAATTTATAAACCGCATCTTTTTGAAAAGCAAAAAGTTGTAGCATTTTTAGATAAATTGAGAAAATTGTCTAAACAAAACGGCATAGGCGATCTATATATCATTTATGCTAGAACGGCTGATCTTTTTGAAAAAGGCATTGCGGAAAACGATTCTGCGCAATGGGGTTTTGACGCTTATTGCGATTTTCCTCCTCACAATCTTAGAAATAATATTGATAAAAGTTTAAATGTTCCAGTAAAAAAATTGCAAGGCTATATAAATCCAAAATTTGAAGGAACAGTTTATGATATGCAAAAATATATAGATGACGAGATCTATAAACGTCAGAAAAATGACGGCTATACGCTTTTTAAAACTTGTTTTCCGCTGTGGGACAATACGCCGCGTTTTCAAAGAAATCCTAGCATTATGGACGGGATGACTCCTGAGCTGTATAAGAAATGGCTTTTGTATTCTATAGATTGGACAAAGCGAAATCATGATAAAAATTCGCAAATTGTTTTTATAAACGCTTGGAATGAATGGGCTGAGGGGGCGCATTTAGAACCTTGCCGCAGATACGGCTATGCTTTTTTAGAGGCGACGAGGTCTGCCTTAGAGATGTCGCAAATGCAGGATAAAAAATGAGCGTTTTAATAACGGGGGGGGCTGGTTTTATTGGGTCAAATTTGGCGGATGCCATGTTAAAGAACGGCGAAAAAGTTATAGCGGTAGATAATTTTAATAATTATTATGATCCAGCTTTAAAAGAAAAAAATGTATTGCAAAATTTAAATAATCCAAACTATAAATTATACCGCATTGACATTTGCGATGGACAAGCTTTAGAGGAAGTTTTTTCAACTGAGGCGGTAGAAAGCGTTGTGCATCTTGCCGCAAGCGCAGGCGTAAGATTTTCCATAGATCATCCTCAAACTTTTATAAATACAAATATTTCAGGCACATTAAATGTTTTAGAATGCATGAAAAAACATAATGTAAAAAAGATTGTTTTTGCTTCTTCCTCTTCTGTTTATGGAAATTGCAAAGCGGGGAAATTTTCTGAAGATTTAAAAATTTCAGAGCCTATTTCGCCTTATGCCATGACAAAATCAGCTTGCGAACAATTGATATACACTTACTCTGCATTATATGGAATTTCGGCCATTATTTTAAGATTTTTTACGGTTTATGGGCGCAGGCAGAGGCCGGATTTAGCGATAAGAAAATTTATAGAATTAATAAAAGCGCAAAAAGAAATTCCTGTTTATGGAGATGGATCAACTCTGCGCGATTACACTTATATAGACGACATTGTGGGGGGGATACGGGCGGCTGTAAAATACAATAAGACATCTTATGAAATTATAAATCTCGGCGGCGGATCGCCGATTACATTAAATGAAATGATAGAAACCATAGAGGCGGCTTTAGGAATGAAGGCAATTAAAAAAATTTTACCAAAGCAAAAAGG
>JAITCX010000187.1 GCA_031282945.1 Elusimicrobiota bacterium | reverse complement strand
AAAAAAAAAAAAATAAAAAAAACACAAAAAATCAAACCCACCACAATTTATATTACCCCCGACGCCCCGGGGGGGGGGCCGCCAAGTTTTATGTCTATTTATGAGATAATATGCCAGTAATATCCCAAACAAAAAACATATAAGGGTTCCAGCGAAAAGCGCATTTTGATATGCCAAAATAATTAATCCCACAAATGCAATAGTTATTGCAATAATCCTTTTGCTTTTATTTATAAAGCTAGCTAAAAATAATGCCACTGCAACAAATATTGAACCAATCATTTCATGCGGCATTGTCCATAAAACGTTGCTATACAACATAGTATTTGCCCATGCAGCATTAGCATACTCACCGCTAGAATTAGCGTAACTAAAAAAAGGTAAGAGAAAACTGCTTTCAAAAACATTAAAGAGAGTTGAATCAAGTTTATAATGAAATGGCAGCAGTCCATAGTAGCCTAAAATTTCATTTGCCGCCACATTAAACATTAATCCGGACTTCACTAAAAAATGACTAATTAATGACATTGCAAAAATTGGAATTGAAAGGCGCGGTATTCTTTTTATTAACAAAGCCGCCAATTTCTTTAAATCGGGATTCTTTATAAAAGATATTGAAAGTACAATTCCTGATAAAATAAAAAATATTCGGACAGATAAATTCCCATCAAATATTAAATTGAAATACTTATTTTGGATGAATATTAAAAAATTAGAGAGGGGAGCAGTAGCATTTTTATAACCGAATAAAGATGCTGTATGATACACGCAAACAATCAAAGCCGCCCATCCCCGCAAGCCGTCCAAATAACTTACCCTCATAGCATTTTTCATTATACCGCCCCCCTTTTTTTCTTATATTATTTCTTATTATTTTTTTCGCCCGGCAAATCAAGGCTCTTACAATTATTGATTTGACGCTCTTTGCCAAGCATTTTTTTTGCGGCGTTTGCAATATTTTCAGCTGTCAGCCCGTACTTATTTCTCAAAGTTTTTATATCGCCCTGCTCTATAAAATCATTCGGCAAACCAATACTTAAAACTTGCGCATCAGTCCCTGCTAAAACAGCTTTTACGCTCTCGCCAAAGCCGCCCTTTAAAACATTTTCTTCAGCAGTGATAAAATTTTTCGACTCTAAAAATGCATCTTTTAGCGCCTGCTCGTCTAATGGCGAAATAAAACGCATATTTAAAACCATCGCTTCTATTCCATCTTTGCTTAAAATTTCCGCCGCCTCTAAACATGGATGCACTAAACTTCCTATCGCCGCAAAACACAAATCTTTGCCTTTTCTGGCAAGTTTCGCTTTGCCAATTGGATAAACGGATTGATACATATCCATTGCAACCCCGGGTCCTGTTCCGCGCGGATACCTAATTGCACAAGGTTTGTTTATCGTAAGCGCCGTATTGAGCATATGCTGAAGTTCATTTTCATCGCCCGGAGCCATAAAAATTAAGTTGGGAATAAATTTGAGATATGAAATATCAAAAATGCCATGATGAGTGGGACCATCTTCGCCTACAAGACCCGCCCTATCAATTGCAAAAATAACAGGCAGCCCCTGCAAACAAACATCGCAAATTATATTGTCCAAACAACGCTGCAAAAAAGTTGAATAAATTGCGCATACCGGCTGCATTCCATTTAATGCAAGACCCGCCGCAAAACAAACCGCATGTTCTTCTGCAATGCCGACATCAAAAAACCTCTCGGGAAACTCACGCGCAAATTTATCCAGCCCCGTTCCCGACGCCATAGCGGCGGTTATCGCAACAATATTGTCATTAAAACCGGCAAGCCGCGTCAATGTATCTGCAAAAATATTGGTATAAGTTATCTCCATTTTCTTTTCCGTTTTGCCTGTTTGAGGATCAAACTTTCCAATACCATGAAACTTTGCAGGATTGCTTTCGGCAGGTTCAAAACCCTTGCCTTTTTTTGTTGTAAGGTGCAAAAGCGTAGGTCCCTTTAAATCTTTTAAGTTGGACAAAATCTCAATCAAATTATCTATATTATGCCCATTTACGGGACCGATATATCTAAACCCCAGCTCCTCAAAAAGCATGCCCGGAAACAACATAACTTTTACGCGCCTTATAAACTTAGTAAACGGCGAGCCGAACCCTCTAAATCTACTGACAAACTTTATAACTTTTTCTTGAGCGTTTTTTATGGTTCCAAGCGTCAAGAGTTTTGCAAAATATCCTGCAATCGCCCCCACTGTCTGCGAAATAAACATTTCATTGTCATTTAAAATTATGAGCATGCTTTTCTTGAGATGGCCGGCATTTTGCAATCCCTCAAAAGCCAAACCGCCTGTCATAGACCCATCGCCTATAATTGCGACAACATTAAATTTTTCCTTTTTTAAATCTCTCGCCGTCGCAAAACCCAATGCCACAGAAACTGAGGAAGACGCATGGCCTGTGCCAAAAGTATCATAGTCGCTTTCAGAAATTTTAGGAAATCCGCTTATACCGCCAAATGTCCGCACAGTGTGAAACTGCTGTTTTCTGCCCGTTAAAA
>JAITCX010000144.1 GCA_031282945.1 Elusimicrobiota bacterium | reverse complement strand
TAAATAAAATCAGTGTGCGCCTCAGGTAAATATAATAATTTTAAATGGCTGTTGCCCGGACCTTTGCCCAAAAACGGACCGCCTGACCCCAATGCAAATAAAGACATTTTTACTTGATACAATGTTTTTTCTGAGGATTCTAAAACGCCGTTCATATCAAGAATTCCGCTAAAATAATGCATAAGCCTTGCGCGTCTGTAGGGTAAAACAAGCGCTTGAACAATCAAAATAGCGCAGCCAATTCCTATAACGCCGACAATTTTTTTATTAAGCGCCACGCCGCTATAAAAAAGCATAAGAGCGCTTATAAAAACAAGCAGAAAAAAACTGCCCAAATCCGGTTCAAGCGCTATAACAATTAAAAAGGGAGCCAAAAAAATAATCGGAGCCGTAACATTGACTTTCAAAAGCCTAGTTTGGCGCCTATCTATGAAATCCGCCATCACAAAAATCATAATCAGTTTTGCAAATTCGGAAGGTTGAAACGAAATCGGTCCAAAAAAAATCCAACGCCGCGCTCCATTTATAGAAGGTCCAAAAATCAATACCGCAATTAAAGCTACTAAAACAATGAGATATCCCCATCCTATAAATTTTCTATAAAACCTGTAATCAATTTTAAAGGCGGCCAACCACGCCGCAACCGCCCCCAAAAAAACCCACAGCATTTGTTTATAAAAAAAAATGAGGCCGCTTGATTTTCGGACAGCAGCCATAAAATAACTGGACGACAATACCATCAAAAGTCCAGCCGCCGCCAAAAATACAATTGTAAAAATTAATCCTCTATCATATCTTTTAAATTCTTTTGCATTCATGAGCGTTTGGCATTTACTATTTTCTTAAATAATGCGCCTCTTTGTTCAAAATTTTTAAATTGATCCCATGAAGCGCATGCGGGAGACAATAAAACTATATCGCCTGATTTTGCAAGCTTAAAAGAAAGCTCAACGGCTTTTTGCAAGGTATTGCATTCATAAAAGGTTGTAGTATGCTCCAAATCCTTTTTTATAAGCGGCGCGGCCTCGCCGATTAAAAGTATCCCTTTCACCTTTTTTTTAACTAAATCCGCCAAAGAGGCATATGGAAATTTTTTGTCTTGACCGCCCATAATAAGCCAAATATTTTTATCAAAAGATTCAAGCGCAACGCTTGCGGCGCTGACATTTGTGGCCTTAGAATCATTATAAAAACTTACGCCGTTTATATTTTTTACAAATTCTATCCGATGCGCCATCCCCTTATATTTGGAAATGGTTTTCTCAATGTTTTCTTTAGGCGCGCCAGCGCAAAAAGCCGCCGCCGCCGCCGCCAAAATATTTTCCACATTGTGTTTTCCCGGTATTTTTATTTTTGGTTTTATAGAAAATTTACGCCCTTGAATTTGAAAAAATAAAACTCCAAAATCATAGTAGACAAAATTTTCAAGTTTTGCTTTTTGAACTTTAGTAAGAGGATTTTTTGAAAAGAAAACCGCTTTTGAGCGCGGGGTAAACTTTGAGACAATTTTATCGTCCAGATTTAATATTGCAAAATCATTTTTTGTTTGATTTGCAAAAATTATTTTTTTAGCCTTAATATAATTTGCCATAGTTTTATGATGTTCTATGTGGTCTTTGTCTATATTTAAAAACACGGCGATATTTGGTTTAAACTCAGGAGAATCCTCCAATTGATAGCTTGAAGTTTCAATTGTCAAAATAGTATCTTTTGTGGTTTGATTTGCTATTTCGCAAACAGGCATTCCAATATTTCCGCAAACTTGAGAATCTTTAAAATGGGATTTAATTATTTTTCCAATTAAATCCGTCACAGTGGTTTTGCCGTTTGTGCCGGTAACGGCAATAATTTTTTTATACTTGCTAAATTTTAAACCAAATTCCATCTCGCTCATAACTTTAATTTTTGCTTTTAAAGCCTGTTTTAAAATTGCGCAATCAGATTTAATGCCCGGACTTTTTATAATTAAATCCGCCTCTAAAACTTTTTTTGAATGGCCGCCAAACTCGCATACTACTTCCTTATTAAGACCTTTAATTATTCTCTTGGGTCCGGCATCGCTTGCAAAAACGCTAAACCCCAAAGACACAGCTAAATTTGCACAAGCTTTGCCGCTTTGGCCTAACCCTAAAACAGAAACTTTTTTTATAGGCATATTTACCTCAATTTAAGAGATGCAAAAGAAATTATTGCAAGAATTATTCCAACTATCCAAAACCTAACGGTAACCTTTGTTTCAGTAAGTCCTGCCAATTCAAAATGATGATGCAGCGGCGCCATTTTAAAAAACCTCTTTTTAGTTTTTTTATAAACCGCCACCTGAATTAAAACCGATAGAGCCTCTGCAACAAAAACCCCGCCGAGCAAAATTAAAATGAGTTCTTGTTTTATAAAAACAGCGCTCATTCCTAAAACGCCGCCTAAAAAAAGACTGCCTGTATCGCCCATAAAAATTTGAGCGGGATGAGCGTTAAACCATAAAAATCCTAAACTTGCGCCGACTATAGAAAAAAGGAAAACCGAAATCTCCCCCGCTCCCACAACATGCACAATTTTTAAATATTGCGCCACAACCGCATGACCTGCAAAATACGAAAATAAAGCCAAACTAAAAGCCACGATCATAATACAGCCAATTGCAAGGCCGTCCAAACCGTCTGTTAAATTTACGGCATTAGAACTGCCTACAATTTCTACAATTACAAATAAAATATAAAAATACGAAATATTTACAAACACTTCCTTTAAATAGGGAATGTTTATGGAAAACGCATAATCAGGATTTGGCGGATGGCACATTAAAAAAAATGCTACGGCGGTGGCAAGAATTGTCTGCCACAAAAGTTTTCCTCTTGCCGAAACGCCTTTTGAATTGTTTTTTACTAGTTTTAAATAATCGTCTAAAAACCCCAGAAAACCTAAATATATTGTTGCAATTAAAAGCAAAATAACATAGCTATTGTCCAGCCTTGCCCATAAAACAGTTGAAATAACTATGGCGATGAGAATCAATAAACCGCCCATTGTAGGCGTTCCGCTTTTTGCATGATGAGTTTGAGGACCGTCGGATCTGACCGTTTGCTTAACTTTAAGACGCTGCATTTGTCTTATAAAATACGGACCGAAAATAATGCAAATGATAAGACTCGTTAAAATCGCTCCGCCAACCCTGAAACTTATATATTGAAAAAGGTTGAAAGGACTGAAAATATCTCGCAGGGGATACAACAATAAATAAAACATGGGATTCTCCTATTTTTAACAGAAGGACATTTTTCTCTTTTATAAAAAAGAGTTGGAAATTATTTCTCTTTTGCCAAAAGAGAAACAGAAACTAACGACACATAAAAGTTTATTCTCTCTTTGAAAAAGAGAGACGGAAATCTAACAACACTTTAAAGTTTCTCTCCTCTTTAGAAAAGAGAAACAGAAATTACTTTTGCAAAAAAACAAAAAACGGCGCTTGCAACTTGCTTCTCTTTTCTATAAAAGAGAAACAGAAAATTGTCGCTCTTTAAACTTATTTCTTTATTTTTGTTTTGCGCTCCCTTTTTATTTTTTAGCCACGCGCCATGCGAAAATTTTTTCGCCCCCGCGCCGACTCTACTTTTAACGTGACAGACAGCAGTCTGTTCTGCCACGCCCGCGTGGGTGAGGGCAAACGAAACTTCCAGTTTCGCTTGCCCTCTTGGCGAAAAAAATTTCTCGCATAGACAGGCGCTTTGCCGCTTTCGCTAGGCTAAAAAATAAAAAGAGCGCCCGAAAGGTAAGACACGACAACAGCAAAGACAAACAACACAACAAAAACAAAAAGTAAAAAAATTCTCCTATAACACCCCTTACGCTCTGCTACGCCAAAAAACCAAAAGAGCGCTGACGATAGTACGACACGACAACACCAAAGACAAACGACACAACAAAAACAAAATACAAAGACCTATTAATACAATAAAAACTTTAGTTTTCGCTAAAAATTTGCTCCCACGCCTTTTCTAGTTTCATCCCCCTCGAACCCTTAAATAATACAATATCACCCTCTGAAAATTGAGCGGCTCTTAACAAATCTACCAAAGCGGCGTGATCATCAGCAAAAAAAACTTTTGTGTTTATGAGACCTTTAATTCGGCGCATTTGCGTCCCAATTAAATAAACTGCATTAATGCCGCAAACATTTATAAATTCTGCAATCTGTTTGTGATACATTAAAGAATCTTCTCCCAACTCAAACATATCCCCTAAAACTAAATTTATTTTTTTTGTCGGATAACTCGCACAAACCGTTTTTATAGAGGCCTGCATAGATGACGGATTTGCATTGTAAGCGTCATTTATAAAAAGCGCCCCATTAAAAAATCTCGACTCTAAACGCATGCTCGGCGCTTTAAAATTTTCTAAACCTTTTTTTAATTGAGCTAATGTAAACCCAAACCCAAAACCAACCGCCGCCGCCCCTAAAGCATTTAAAACAATTATCTCCCCCCCCACAGCCAATGAAATATTTAGCGCCTCATTTTTTAAACATAAATCAAAAGAAATCCCCGCGGCATTTTGATAAATATTTTCTGCATGAAGGGTTGCATTTTTATCAGTTAAAGAATATGTAAACTCTTTGAGATTTGTTTTGTTTAAAACTTGCGATAAAAATTTATCGTCTAAATTTATTAC